>NZ_JBXWQF010000012.1:0-133722 GCF_059612245.1 Ruegeria sp. CDSA079
ATGGCTGATCCCTCCCTTTAGGAAGAATTGAATCAGCAACTTACCAACCGATCAAGCCCGAGTTTTTCAACAAAATAGGCTGTGTCCGGTCCTACGGTGAAAGTGGGCCAATGGCAGAAAAGTCCGCGTAGCAGTCGTTCACGCCGAGTGCAGCGAACGACCGCTTGGGGTCAGGATTCATAACCAATAGATGACGGTCGCAGCCAGAGCGATGGCTGAGAGTAAAACCTTGGGACAGCGATCATAGCGTGTCGCCACGCGCCGCCAGTCCTTGAGCCTGCCGAACATGATCTCGATGCGGTTGCGTCGTTTGTATCGGCGCTTGTCGTATCGAACCGGTGTCTTTCGTTTCTTTCGGCCAGGGATGCATGCGCGTATCCCTTTGTCTTGCAACGATTCTTGGAACCAGTCGGCATCATAGCCGCGGTCCCCGAGCAGCCAGTCGACCTTGGGCAGGCTGCTCAGTAACGCCCGCGCACCGATGTAGTCGCTGACCTGCCCAGCGGTGACGAACAGGCTGAGCGGTCGCCCGTGGCTGTCGCAGATAGCATGCAGTTTGGTATTCATGCCGCCCTTGGTTCGGCCGATCAGGCGTCCACGCCCCCCTTTTTCGCGGCCATGCTGGTCGCAGTGCGATGTGCCTTCAAATAGGTCGCGTTGATCATCACGGTCTGTTCCTCGCCGTGCTCGGCGGCCAGGCCGACCATCATCTGCGCGAAGATGCCTTTCTCGCTCCAACGCTTCCATCGGCTGTAAAGCGTCTTGTGCGGATCATATTCCCGCGGCGCATCCCGCCAGCGCAACCCATTGCGATTAATGAAGATAATCCCACTCGGAACCCGTCTGTCATCGACCCGTGGCTTGCCGTGCGACTTCGGGAAGAAAGAGGTAAGTTTGGCCATCTGCTCGTTGGTCAGCCAGTAAAGGTCGCTCATGTCACCGCTCCGCTTTCCGAGCCGTGAATCACGCAGCGCGTTGAAAATCAATGCATCCTGACCCTAGGAACTATGATTGCTTTGGGCTTGACGCTGACGTTCGCCTGAATATCGCGAGCGACTGCTATACGGACGAAGCGGAAATCCTACCGCTAGGTTGAATGTCCACTCACCGTGGCTCAACCCAACAACGGTTCAAAGTTGCATAGACATTTCGTGCCAAGTCATTCCTCCATGATCAGAGGTTGATGGACGAAGATAGTTGTACCCAAATCTCTGATAAAGCGGGACGTGATGCTCTTTACACATAAGGTGGATCGCGGATTTGCCCATTTTTCTCATGCGGCCGACGAATTCAGTCATCAATGCCCGCGATAGGCCTTTTTCTTGATGCGCCGGATCCACGACGACAGACATAATAACGACATTTGGCGCGTCGGGGTCATGCCCTACAAGTTCTTTGAATTCCTCGTCAGACATTTCAACGTTGTACGCACATCCGCAATTCACAAAACCAACAATCTCACCTTCGATTTCAAGAATGAGGAAACCATCGGGATAGACCTCGATTCTCTTTGCTATCTTTTCGAGGGTAGCTGCTTCGTCGCCTTCATAGGCATCAGTCTCGATCTCAAAGCATCGAATTGCATCAAAGGGTTGGGCATTTCGAAATCTGTTCATGCATTTACACTATGAACGATGGGTCAAGTTGTATAGCCGCCGTCGGTTTTGCTCGCATCATTGCTCAATCTGCGCTCAGCGCAGACACTCACTGCACTTACCCCTGGCGGCAGCTTTGCGGTCAATGTTGCCCCACCAGGCGCGGACACATGCTTTTCATTCCACAACAACGCAGCACACCCTTGACCGAAATCAGTTGCACATTTAGTCAAGTTTGATCTGCCCGCTGGGACGACCCGGCCAAGCAAGGGCGTTTTTTTCAGGACGACCTGGCAAATTAGAGGTCGAACATGACAACTAAAACCAAACAAGCCAGGAAACTGATCGAGGGTAGACCTGCCCTAATCGTAATCGACATTCAAAAGAGCACGTTTATTGATGACAGCGAAGTACGCTCCATCGACAACATGCCGGGCTACAAACAGCGCATGATCGCTGCGCGTGACTTGGTTGACGCCGCGCATGAGAACAAAGTGCCCGTCATCTTCGTTCAGGAAGTCCATCGTCCCGATCAGGTCGATTTCGGCAGGGAACTGGATGGTGACGAAGACGTACACTGTCTCGAAGGTGATCCAAGAACGGAAGTTGCAAAAGATGAGATGGGATATCGCAAAGGTGACTACATCGTCCCGAAGCGACGGTATTCTGCATTTTTTGGCACCGATTTCGAAATCCTGCTGCGAGGTTTAAAGGTAGACACACTTTTGTTGTGCGGCGGGCTGACAGATGTTTGTGTGCACTACACATTCGTCGATGGCCACCAATCAGACTACTTCTGCCGCGTAGTAGAAGATTGCGTTGGCGGGTCATCTGTCCAAGCCCATGAAGCTGCTCTCAAAGCAATGGAGTATCTACAAACCGGCGCTGTTCAGAGCCGAAAAGCAGTGATCAAGGCCATCTCGTCGCTCTAAATTGCAATCGAACCGCTAGTACCAGTTGGGGTGCGGAAACGGGCGGAGATTTTTGTCGCTTGAACGCCTTGGACTTGCCCGTTTGATGCAGACGGAATCGGCAATTTCAATACAACCCTTTGAGTTTGCGACTATGGCCCTTCAAAACCTCGATTGCATCGCAATCCAGCCGTCGGCAGGTATAATGCGAATATGACAAGAGATATTGAAGCTAACGCTCAGAAAATCGTCGATGCCCTGACCTCTGCCCAGCAGATATCTAAACTGTCCTCAGAGACCGAACAGCTAACGCTGGATGAAGCATATTCGATTGCAAGTCGCGTCCGAGAGCTACACTGAAATCTATCCTTCGGCACCCGCATAAGGCGATTTACTTGCTCTCCTCTGCACTATTATCGTGAAACAGTGCAAGCTTATGTGCAAATCGTGCAAACTTATGGGGTTCGTGAAGGTTTGTGCGCGTCCCTACAAACAGTGTAGGTGCGCTCATAACGCTGCATTCCCAACATTGATTTCATTGAAGAAAATCTTGGAAGCTTGCCCATAACTCTGCGCGGTATTTGCGCATAACTTTGCACGATTTGCCCATAAGTTTGCGCGTTTCAAGGTACGCGCCCAATTTAAAATAGTATCTGCATGGATTCTACAACTTTAAAGCACTGTACTTCAATCATAAGTGCATTTTGATTGGCAGCCTTCAACCTTTGACCGATCAAAGTGGTTCACTCGCACGCTGGCGATAGACCGCCAGAACGAACTTCAGCGGCTGGAGCTTGAGTTCTGCGGCAGAGCCTTTGAAACCAATAACAGCCCGCAGGAAATTGCGATGGGTTGGTTCAACACTCATCTGGCCGGACATCAATACCAAGGTATGATATAGTTCCATTATGAGCACCGAAACCTTAATCAGCCTTATCCTGTCATTTGTTCTCACCAGCCTATGTATTTGGTTGGTGCGTCGCGTCGTAAAACACAGCGGTCGAGACAGAACAGTAGACCCAGAGGCCGTGAAAGAACTAATGCGCACCATCGACTGGTCGCAGCTCGATAGAGTATTGGATCGGCCCCGGTGACAAGTGGCCCAACGGGGAATGCTCTTAGCGAGTGCCTCAGGGATCGCTTGGCTTTGAAATGATCTTGCGCAAATTTGAAAACCGCCCACGAACAATGAAAATAATATGTTGAATCGTTGCGCTTATCTGACAGTCACCCCGATAGATTCGGATGTCGACAACCATCGTTAAGAGCATTGGTGTAGTCCGCCTTGGACTTTGAGCGGCTATCCGTTGAATCTTGCTAATTACGGCACCCGCCCAACGCAGCACAGTGCAGCGCTCTTTAGCGTACTCAGCTGCTGATCAGAACTTCACGGAACATAACGTTCCGGCTTCGGAGACTGAATACTCTCCAAATACTCAGCAATTTCGATAAGTCCGGAAGGGATACGCGTAACCAAACCGTTGCCCGTATCGAATTCGACAGCAGGGCCGTCATTCAATTCGGTGATTATCGGCATGTCATCGCGAGGTTCTTGAACTTTCAAATAACCGTCCAAGATCGACATGACCTCCAACATGGGCCACACACCCCCTCTGCGTTCGGAAATCTTTGTTAAATCAGCAGGCACTGTTTTCAAATCAGTGGCGTCAGGCCCATTTCCTGTCGCATCGACTCCGTGACACCTGGTGCAATGCTCGAAAAAAAGGTCTTTCCCAAAGTCCAAAAACTCGTCGGCCGCAGATATCGTTGGAACCGAAGAAATTACTATGCTTGCAACGATCATAAAGTACCTCATAAGTTGGAGGTCCTTTGCCAAACGAGAGTTTATTACAACAGAAATGGACCGACATCTTCCCCCGGTCAACGTCGGTCCTTTACCATATAACACTTGCTATCCTATGGCCCAAAACCGATTGATGGGGACAGGCAGCAACGAGCTCAGAACAGCTTCACCATTTAACATTCGAAATTTAGCATGTGAAAGCGCTCGGCTCTTTGACATAAATCATATGTCACTTCGCAGTCTGCCAGAATTGGACTCGACACGCCAATTCGGCCAAATGATTTTGAATGACTGCTTACGCCTAGCAGAGCACGGCGCTTCACAATGCTAGGCCTGGAATTGTCACCGGGTCAAAAAAAGGTGCAGGTCCAGAACACCGGCAAACGATCAATTGCTGACCTAGCGCCAAAAACACTAATCTACTGTTGGATGCTTTCTAAGAAAAACAATAACCCTGCTAACTCGCGCGGTGTGGGCGTCAAGACACCCTCGATTTCAACCGGAACCAGGTCTTCCGCCATTTCCCCGCCAAATTCCGGCATAACCCGAGCAAGATGGCTGTTTCCTGGGTCGCCATAGATGTAGCTTAGGGCCCGTGCTTGAGGGAAAGTGCCTCCGTTCTTCGCGCTCAATGTTGTCAAATCTGTTGGCGCAACGGAAAGACCGCTGCTTGCCGGGCCACCGCCTCTGCCATCCACACCATGACAAGAACTACAGTTTTCTGAGAAAAAGGCTGCCCCATCAGCGCGAGTGGGCATGACGTCGGCGTCAGGATACAGATCTGTACACGACGCTGTGGCCAGAGCAATAAATCCAACCGATAATATTTTCCACCTTTTATCGTGCATGCTCAACCCCGGATTTTAATCCAGCCTACGGTCTATTGTAGCACCTGGCAATGACAGCAACTGGGGTTAAAAATCAGGAAGGGTCAACTTTACAGACTCTTACAAGAACTTGGACATTGCCGCTCACCAAGGGGGGGTGAAAGCTATTTCTAGACCTTCTATGTCTGCGGGCATTTCACTTTTGAGAATCTAAGCAGAGTATTCGACAATCAGGATTGGGAGATCCAAACATGCCGGAAGCTTCGTCCCGAATAGTTTGGCTCGAAGCGATAGGGGCGATCCTAATGATCCTACTTGGGTCCGGGCTGCACTTTGCATTTGTTTTGCTTGGAAGTTGGACGCCAATGGCGCTTGTGGCAGCTGTCAACGAGTCAATTTGGGAACACTTAAAGCTGGCTTTTTGGCCAGGCTTGTTTTGGGCCTGCCTAATGCCGCTTCCACCCCGACTTACAAGAAGGGACGTATTTAGTGCTAAAGGAGTTAGCCTCGCAATTACTGCTATTTTAATTGTAATAGTATTCACAGCATACACAGCGATATTTGAGCGCAACTTTTTGTTGATTGATATTGGAATATTTGTTGCAGCAATTTGCATCGGCCAGATCGTGTCAATTCTGCTGCTTGCTTACGAAGATCAAATACCTGCACTCATTCGTGTATTCGGCCTGGTTCTCCTTGGGGTTCAAGTCGTCGCCTTCAGTACCCTAACATTTTTCCCTCTTAATCACTGGCTGTTCATTGAAGGACAATCTGGCGCGATAGGTATTCCTGCCCGTTAGATGGACAGTCGGTCCTATTGGTGACGCATGCTTGCATCCCCATGAATTTCAAAGACGATTTTCCCAAGCTTGACGGGCCCTAAACAGGGCGTTTGAGTAGAGGCATGGACCGTTGGATTTCGGATTCGATTGCCAAGATCAATGCAGATGCTCACCGCTCTGCCGATACGCACCTTTTCAAGCTTCCCGTCCGGGGGCTGAAGGGCGTAGACATCTATCTCAAGGATGAAAGTACACATCCCACTGGCAGCCTCAAGCACAGGCTGGCACGCTCGCTTTTCCTTTATGCGCTTGTAAACGGGAAAATATGGGAAGAGACACGTGTAATCGAAGCCTCGTCTGGCAGCACCGCCGTTTCAGAAGCTTACTTCGCCCGTATGATCGGAGTGCCTTTTACCGCGGTTCTCCCAAAATCTACCGCCAAGAGCAAAATCGACCTAATCCGGTTCCAAGGTGGGGAAATCCACTTCGTCGATGCGGCGCCGGACATGCACCAGGCCTCGGTTGAACTGGCAGCTGAAGTCGGTGGCTACTTCATGGATCAGTTTAGGTACGCCGAGCGGGCGACGGATTGGAGAGGAAACAACAACATTGCAGAAAGCCTTTTTCGCCAGATGGAACGAGAGCCACATCCAATTCCATCGGTTATTGTGATGAGCGCGGGCACTGGCGGAACTTCAGCAACGCTGGGGCGGTACATTCGCTACAAGGGCTTTAAAAGTGAGTTGGTTGTTGTGGACCCCGAAAACTCAGTGTTTTTTGAAAGCTTTCGAACTGGAGACAGGACCCTGACCCGCCCCTGTTCAAGTCGTATTGAAGGTATCGGACGTCCCAAGGTAGAGAAGTCATTTTTGGCAGATGTAATCGACCGTATGATCCAAGTGCCCGATGCGGCAAGCATTGCGACTATGCTCTGGCTTGAAGATCGGATCAGGCGGCGGGCAGGCCCATCAACAGGCACAAACCTTTGGGGGGCTTTGCAAATTGCGCAAGAGATGGAGGCTGCCGGACGATCTGGCTCCATTGTCACTATTCTTTGTGACGACGGAAATCGTTATCTCGACACCTACTACGATCCGGAATGGGTGATGGAAAACTTCGGCGAAACCACCTCTTACGATGCTATTTTGGCGGGATATCACTGAATTCAAACGAAGAGGACAGCATGAAAAGGGTGAAATTTGTATTTGCAACGCTTCTGGCATCAATGGTCGCCGTGATGCTTTGCGCCACAACAGTTTTGGCCTCCTCTCAGGAAGCACAACGGATCATCGAAAGCGCAGCTGCTGATTGCAAAGACTTCGAGAATGGAGAGTTTGATCAGGGTGACGCTGTGACCGAGATCGAGCTGCGCTCCCAGTTTGGCACGGTTAAGGCTGAACTCGTAGATGAAAGCCAGTATTCCTGTTCTTCTGCTGCCTCTATGTACTGCGGAACAGGGGGGTGCATGCTCAATCTTATCGTCGACGGTGAGATCATGTCGTGGCAGGTAACGGGTTGGCGTCTTTTTGACTGGTGGCCTGACCGTATACTGCTTATTGGACGAGACGGTGGTTGGTGCGGAGGCGCAGGAGCCGAGGTTTGTTACGAGGCGCTAGTTTGGAGCAATGGGAAGATTTTAACCGTTGGTTCGGCGCCAGAGTAAGCCCGCGCAGCGCTAGCGGTTGTTTTACGCGCCTGGCCTAGGGTGCAACGCCCTGTTCGGTTAGGCTGCGGCTGAAGTAGGGAACCAGGCCGAAACGGATTGAAGCAAACACCAAAAACGGCAAATGTGTAAGGAATGGATGGTCGATTTCGCGCAGATGTCGTTGCCATAATCTGGAGCTATCACGCATTTGCATCTTCGTCTTTGGAGATTCTACGAGCGACCGCTTCGAGCCCAATTCGACCGATCCCAAACGCCGCGTGAATGACACTCAAGCGCGGCAAAGCAGTCTTTGGTTCAGCGCTATTGGTCTATTTGGTCAGTGCCAAGCTTGGTTTGCCCGGGCGAGACAGATGAAGATCGCCTCTGTTGGCTCGGGGTGTCGAGGGCACCTCCGCTCGTCGGGCCGCTTAACGGCTGAATCAGCATTCGGTCGAGCCAGAGGTCTCGGCGTGTGCGAAACTGCTTGATGCCAATTTCCATGCCCTTATGCCCCTTCTCGGGTTGCGCAACGTAAGTACCTAGAAGTCGGTCCCACCATGGTAGATTAAAGCCAAAGTTCGAGTTGTTCTCGCTTGGATCGACTGAATGGTGGACTCGGTGCATGTCTGGAGTGACGACGATCCATCTGAGAATTCGATCCACAGGACGCGGCAAATCAATGTTTGCGTGATTGAATAGCGCGGTAGCGTTCAGGATCACCTCGAAAAGGAGTACGGCGACAGCGGGCGGCCCTAAGGCTGCTACGACCGCTAGCTTGATCCCCATCGAGATGAGAACTTCTACCGGATGGAAACGCAAGCCGGTGGTAGCGTCAAAATCTTGGTCGGCGTGATGCATCCGGTGCAGACGCCAAAGCCCCGGTACGGCGTGGAACATCACATGCTGAAGATAGATTGCAAGATCCAGAAGCAGCATGGAGACCACGATGGCAACCCAAACCGGCGCCTCGATGTTATTGAAGAGCCCCCATCCGCGATCCTCGGCCATGGCTGCGAGACCAACTGCGAGGATTGGAAAGGTCAGCCGCAGGATGGCGGTGTCGAGCACCACGAGCGCAAGGTTGTTTGTCCATCGGATAACGCGCGGAATATCCCGTCTTCGCCGGGGTGCGGCCACTTCCCAAAGTGCCATCGCCGCCAGGACGAATAGGAAGGCAATAAGGCGGATAGTTGGTTCAGCAGCAAGGATTGTGTCGGACATGGACATCCACTATACGGGTTTCCGTCGCGATAGAATTGCAAGCTGTTCTAGGCGACATCCCCTCCAATTTAACGCGGATATTCAAGCGATACCATCTGAGGGCAGCTTGGTCCGCAGAGCTGTCATTCCGCGCAACTCTCTCCAATGTCTGCTTCTCTCAGAAAGCAGACTTTGCAAAGCGCATTGGCGCATAGGTCATCCAGATAGCTACATAATCGAATTGTTGATTTCGACCTGAGTCTTCGACCTAATACTAGGTGGAACCAACGAGGGAATAACGATGAAGAAAATTTCGAAGCCCACAGCTGTATTGTTAGGAGCGGTGACAGTTGCAGCATGTGAAGATACTGGCAGCTCGACTGAGTCAACAGACCTGACGCCAGCACAGCAAGCATGTTTACGGGATGTAGCCAACACAACGAACAATTCACAAGTCGTGGTTCTCTCATCCGAATTTAGCGAGGCGGGAACACAGGTTACTGTAGGCGTTGGCGAGGATCGTGCTCCTTGGAATTGCATTGCTTACAGTGATGGCGCGACAGCTGGTATCGAGTTCCTGGGGGACGAAGGCGCATTGTGAGCAGTCTAATGCGTAGCTGAGTACAGCTGCGCGGCACTGGCTCGCTCTTCGGATAGTTCGACTTGGTTTGTAGAACCACCATCATCGTATTCTCGATCCTGTACCTGTTGGCGTTGATTGCATTCTTGACGGGCACATTCGGCTGGCTGGGACAGGAACGAGACCCCTTGTCCGGGGTGTTCCTTTTGCCGTTGGGACTGCCTTGGATAATTCTAGTGGATTTGGTCTCAGAGTCAGCCAAACCGTGGTTCGCGGCGATTGCACCGGTGCTCAACCTGTTAGCGCTGGTCTTGATTTGCAGATGGGTATGCAGTTTGCGCCAGAAGTGAAGGCGGAGCTCTTTCTCACCCAAAAGGAGGAAAACATGGGAAAAGTAATCTTGGGAATTGTGATCGGGCTCGTCCTCGGCGTGGTTGGAGCGATGACCTTGGGCGGCGGGGCCGCAATGGGGGTCGGCGTTGCGACAGGCTTGTCCGCCGGTGTTTGCACCACATTGAAAGGAGCACAAGCCGAGAACATGATCACCGCCGAGCAAGCGGATCAAATCCTCAATCGCGTAAATTCCGAGATGGCATCTCTGCAAGGAATTGAAACGACAGATGAGATCGTCGGCAGCGCACAAGCATGCGATGAATTTCTGTCAAAGTTACGAGAAGCAAAGTGAGGTTCCGCTTTGTACGGAACAAAACTGGAAGGACAAGCTAACAGGGAACCATCTGATGAAACTCGTTTTACTCAAACTCCTCACACCCATGTTCGCAATCGCGGGCACTGCTGCTTTTGCAATGTCAGAAGCCGATGACGCGTGTATCGACCAATTACGGCAGGTTGGAGGACCAGACGGTCAATCAGGTACGATTGAAAGCTCAGAATTCTCAGAGGCGGGTACGCTCGTCATGCTACGTGACGCAGGCGGAACGCTTTGGCGCTGCATCGCGTACAAGGATGGAAGCATCGGCGAGATGTCGGTTGTCGAAGCGATGGATGATGGCGGTGGAGCAGTGGCAGGCGCCGCCGGTTCTACCGGTAGCCAACGTGTCAAATTCGATGCTGATTCCACCGGCGCCGAACTAGTTGGTGAACTCGCGCCCGGAGCGTCGCAGCAATATGTTCTCGGTGCCAAGAACGAACAGTTTCTTTACGTCCGAGTTGCGCCGCGAAATGGCTCCTTGGACTATGTTATTCGTAACCCTGATGGATCTGAATTGTTAGGATTGATGTCCGCGGACAAAGAGTATCGAGGACAACTTTGGCAATCCGGTGATCATGTTGTGGAGGTTATCAATCGCAGCAACTCTTCTGTCGACTACAACGTCATTTTCGGAATTGAATAGGTGATCAATCAGAAACCCTTGAACGCAAGCCCAAAAAAGCGAGGGAAAAACAGATGAAACCCAAGGTCCTATTGGTGATCGGCACGGCGTGTATTACTGCGCTTGCAGCATGCGACGACAGTGGTGGATCAGTGGATGCAAGTGCACTAACTGTGGGCAGCTCTAGCGATCTTTCGTCATTTGAATGGGCAAGAGCGGGCCAAGCTGAAATGGGCATCCAAAGTCTCGGATTTGAACTCATCCGCAGCGAAGGGCTGACCTCGTACTGGTTTAACAGAGATATTGGTGCATGTGCTCGGATCACGACATCTGAGGGAAGGTACTCAGATGTAACTATGCTGCCATCAGGTGACTGCTGACACATTTTCATCAATCAAACATCTGCAAAAGGGAGCTTCAGTTTGCATTTCGACTTGGCACATGCGGCGGTTACCATCGTCGCTCTAATTGTAACAAACCTGGCCTTGAAATCGGCCGGCGTGATAAACGAAGAAAACAAACACCAATTGAACTGGAAAGTTTTTCTGGCCTACTTCGTGGTCGTCTTTATCATCAATCTGGTGTGGCCGATTTAAAGCTTCAGGTCGGAAAGTCTATCGCGCACTTGATACGGCTGCTGATAATGAGCCGCTCCAATAGATTACCAAGTGGGAAGAGTTTGAGCACATAGCGCTTAAGAATAGAAAGGAACTGGCATGCGGTTTTTGACGTCCCTCGTATTCATTGGTGTTCTCGCAACCGCTGCGAATTCTGACGTAACCAGCCGAAACGGCGGTCCAAGCAACAGTCAAATGCTATCAAAGGGCGGCGACGGAGGTGTCGATGGCGTCGCTTTCTTTCGCCCAGTCTTAAGCGGAGTATTGTATCGCTCTGGTTTCAAAGGCGGTGACAAGGACCGAACGGGCCTAAGTGAACGACAACGCGAAACTTTGTGTGGTGAAGGGTTTTCAACCGGGTTTTATGCCGACTTCGGCAAAAACACTCAATACGGTCGCACCAGTTGCGGAAACGGATCCTTTGACTATCAAAGCGCCAGATCCTCCCGACCCGGTGCTGTCATGGCGTCCATATACGAGGTGATTGAAAACCCTGGAAAGGGCCCTGTTCTGGTGCACTGCATGTGGGGCGTTCATTCCTCCGGGGCATTGTCGGCAATGGCGCTCGTTCAGTTTTGCGGTTGGACGGAAGAAAGGGCCAAGGAATATTGGAATGATGCCCGAAACGGGGCGCCTTGTTCAGGCGGATGCGACCAGTGGATTGACTCAAAATTCTCCAACTTCAGCGTCGACCCAAAGTTGAAGATCTCCACCGCACAACAGGCAGCGATTTGCCCCAAATGATATTGGGAGGACTATCCAAATGAAGTTCATTCTTCAGGGGTTACTAGCTTTCATTGCACCCACCGTCTTGTGGGCGAACGACGATGTTCTAGGTGAAGCCACGACATTTGATAGTCCCAACGGCGTTGCTGAACACTGTATTCGGATCGAAAAAATTCCAACGGGCGAGTATAAGAAAAGCGATCTTGAGGAAGAAACGGCCTATTGCGAGATCGATTTCTATGCCTCCGAAATTGCTATTTGCCCAAAAACCTGGAGCACCAGTCCAGGAATGGCCGTCTACGATATTTCGGAAGGACCCTACACGGGGAACCGTTCTGAGTTCGAGAGAAACGCTTGCAAAGAGGGGAAGGCGGCGAAAGATCTGGCCAAGGACAGGGTGGCCAAATTCAAATCCACCATGAACCAAAAGGGCACCAGTGGAACCTTTTCCACCTCGTCGCTGCTTTACTATCATTTCTCCAGATATTTCGACACGACTGTCAGAGTTCCAGTCGCCGTTTGGCGTAGCATGGACGCCCAGGCGCATTTTTCCGAGGTCGCCGAGCCTGGCCTTGCGATTTCTGGTGGCTCTCATGGCGGGCGCATGAACCATGAAGGCTGGCGGGTCTTCGCAGCTGCGGATGCTGACCCGGACTCATACCAGCCAAACGACGATCTATTCACTTCGGATCGAACGCAAATATACGGTGTACTGCTTGATAGTCCCGGGCATAGATACGGCTCGGAAATCAACGGCACACGCAAATCTGGATGGGGGAAAGGTCAGAACCGCGATTTTCAAGAAACCCCCGCTTTCTTGGCTTTGCGTTCCTCAAAACCATTGTCAAAGGCAATCGCAGAGGGTGTCGGAGAAGGCAGAAAAGACCGGATGATCAACAAGGATCTCGGTCCCGATGTCAGCGACCAACAGATGGCATTTTGGATGCAAGAACTTACCGAGATTGTTCTCCTCGATTTCATCTTTAGCCAGCAGGACCGCGTAGGAAACATAGACTTCACACCCTATTGGTATTGGGTCGAAGACGGAAAGCTGAAGCATAAGAAAGCCAAGCACCATCAGCCGAACGATGGAGATATTCCCGCCGAGGCATTATTGATCCGTCGCAGCAATCTAAACGACAACGATGCTGGTGGGCGGGTCGAGTATGCCAACTTCGCGAAATCCACTCAAATGCTGGAAAAAATACGGCACTTCTCTCCAAGCATGTATCGGCGCTTGGTCGCTTTGAATAGTGATCTTCAATCTCAAGGTCCCGTCTACGGCTGGTTGTCGCGGAGCCTTGGGTTGTCAGATAGGCAGATTTCCCAAGTTGTGAAAAACACCGCGCTGGCAACGTCCATTCTCCAGGACAATTGTTCTAATGGTGATTTGACGTTCGACTTGGATCCTGTCGCATTCTTTTTGAGAAACGACACCGAGGTAGAGGCTGTGGACTGTAATGCCCCGTAAGCTTTCCACCCTTTTTGCGGCGTTCATTTGGACCGCTCTGATCGCCTGCAAAGCGGTGGCATTGGATGTTATCGTCATATCGGATCTGAACGGAAGCTATGGTTCGGTAAGATACGATGCCCGCGTCGACAAAGCGATTGAGCGGATAGTCGAGATTGATCCCGATTTGGTTATTTCGACCGGAGATATGGTTGCGGGACAGCGCATCCCCAACTTATCCGACAAACAGGTCAGGGAGATGTGGAAGGCGTTTCACGAGGCCGTATCAGACCCTTTAGAGGCTGCCGGCATTCCATTTGCGGTCACGCCTGGGAACCATGATGCCTCCGCCTACCGTGGGTTCGAGCGTGAAAGAAAAATATACGCAGAGGAATGGGCACCAAGAAAACCAGACGTCGACTTCCTGGTTTCGGATGACTACCCGTTCTTCTACGCGTTTGAGATGCAGGGCGTAACGTTTGCATCTTTGGATGCTACGACCTTAGGGCCGCTATCCGGTGATCAACAGGACCGACTTGTGGAACTGGGTGCAAATGGAAATCCGGTTGTCACTTTCAGTCACCTCCCACTTTGGCCCTTCGCGATCCAGCGCGAACGCGAAATCATCGGTGACCCAACACTTGAAAAAATCTATTTGGAAAGCGGTGTCGTTCTGCATCTGTCAGGCCACCATCATGCCTTCTATCCCGGTTGGAAAGACGGTGTAGCTTACGTCTCTCAAGCTTGTTTGGGAGGTGGCCCGCGACGGCTAATTGGCGATAACGCCAGATCGCCTCACAGCTTCACTCATGTTACGTTCCAGCCAAACGGAGAATTTGGGATAGCAGTATATCGAGGACCTGATTTCGAAAGGTCAGTAAACTTCAAGTCGCTCCCGAAAGAGATCAGATCCCCGAATGCGGTGTTGAAACGCTTAGACCTTGTGAAATGACTAGAGGTTGAGTTTCAGCTCAACTTTTTCAGGGACCAGATCGTTTATCATCTCTTCGATCCGAGCTTCCGACAATCCACCCGAGGTAATGAAAAGCAAAGAAACGCGAGATTTTCCGGGTACGTGGTGTTTTCTGACCAACTTCCAGCCAGCGTCTGCGGCCATAGCTTCAATGTCCCCGCTGACTTTCAATGAGTGCTCTTCGTCTGAAGCCTTGAGCGAAATTTCCACGCCCTTGTTTCGCCCACCGAGCCAAATGAAACACCAACACACAATCGCCACCAGTGTGGCCATCAGCGGCAAGCCCAGCCCGACCGCGAGCCCAAGCACGGTAACTATAATCATTTCCACCGTGTCGACCGGGTCATCCATATTTGATCGGAACCTTAACAGAGCTCCTATTCCAAAAATCACGAACCCAATCATCGATCCGTGCTGTACGACCAGAAACCCAACCGCCATGCCGACAAGCGCGTATAGGAAGAACAGTCGCGGCATAACGATATCGCTGACACTTCTGCGGGCTCTCCGCCTCACAGGGTGGTAGACGATCAGTCCAGTCAATATGACCGTTACGATGACGTCGAGGGTGAAAAAATACAGTTCCTGTTTACCACGAAACTGCGTCCAACGTCGTTCGATAAGTATCTCCGACTCCGAAGTACCGGCCAACATGGTCGCGGGGTCGATTTGTGACAACGCAGCACTTGGCAACAGCATCACCAATAACCCGGCCATAAGTGAGAAAGTCTTGTTCAACTTAACTTCCTTCCTGCCTACTCTAGCAGATTGTGTTCCGCCAAAGGCACATCTTGTCCAATTCAATCGCAATAGGCGGGATCAGGTAAAGAGATTACCATGCATTCTTCGGACAAAGCATCCGGACTGTGATACGAACGCTGACACTGGGATGTGGTCCAAGCGTGAGAAAATCCAATGTCAGAACACAAGCTGCTTCGGTCGAAACTTGGGTTTTCACGGTGCTTGCCCAAGCTTGGAACACTGGCTTCTTTTGCAAGCGCTACTGTTGCACTTCTGGCATGGATCGAGCTCGCCCATGCCGAGAGTCACGGTTTGACACTCATCGACTCCTTCAAGGTGACGGATAAATCGGAAGGCTTCTCGGAGCCTTCCGGATTGTCTCTGTCCAACGCCGAAGGCTTCTTGTGGTCAGTAAGCGACGCTGAATCTAAACTGCACCTACTTGGAATCGACGGGGCATTGGAAAACTCTTTCAAGCTGCCTTCATCGGCAGGATCAGATCTGGAGGGCGTCGCATCACGAAAAGATGGGTCTGTTTTAGTACTTCAGGAAACTGATCGATCAATTCTAGTCGTTCACCCGACAGACCCCATTCAACTAACTACAATCCCTCTCACATCTCTCAAAGGCTACTCGGACGCCGCTGAATTGCTCGTCGGTAACCCTTTGAGCAAGGGACCTGAGGGCATCGCCGTCGACCCGGAATCCGGGCGGGTCTTCATTGGCATTGAAGGACAACCAAGGTTGTTAATGGTCGTATCACCAGCGCTAGACGAAATTGTTGAGATCATTCCTTTAGCCCGCGATGCAGGTTTTATCTCCGAGCGTGTAGATGATGATGAACTGGATTTGAGCGGCCTAGCATGGTCCCCGTCCTCACGTTCTCTTTGGATTGTGAGTGACAAAGGCCGTCAAATCTTCGTCTACAATCCAGAGTCCAAGTCCGTAAAGTCTATCAGATTGACGTTCACAGAAGATGGCAAACAAAAGGAAGTTAAACATCCCGAAGGGATCGCTCTCGATGAGACCAGAGGGCTTCTCTATATTCTGACAGACGATGCCAAGAAATCGCGGCTTTATGTTTTTAGTATTCCCTAATTTTGATCGCTAGAGAATGACGCTCACACCGCCACGTTAGCTTCCGCAAGTTGTTGCAGCTAGCTTACCATTCCTCTTCTTTGGTCCGCCCTAATCAGAACCGAACGCTTAAGTTTGCACCGAGACCATGCTCTTGGCCGTTGGAACGAACTGAGTAACCATACCCTGCCGTCAGTCTGGCCAGATCAGAAATCTGATACCCTAGCCCCAGACCAACAACGAAACCATTTGCTCCTCGGTTTTGTCCGACTTGTGTGAACGTGCCAAATATCGGGCTCGTTACAGTGATTTTGTGCTCACTATCCTTGTTGGCAAAGAAGTCATACTCGTAACGAGCAAAGGCGATTGGGGTTAGCACACCATTCTCTGTCAAGAAGTCCCGTTGGTAGTCAACTCCAATGGAAGCGACCAGAGACTCTGCATCCGCTTTTTCAATTGAGTAGTTGAAGTCACCACCGCCAGTCTCTGTGCCTGAACCTTGTTGAATACGCCCGTAGTTCAATCCAAAAACCGTAGAAACCCTTGCACCGCTGTCCAGGTTAAACAACTTCCGTGCCTGAATACCGGTGTGGATTCCCTCTTGGTCCAAATCCGATTTAGCCTCGCCTCCCGTAAAGCCATCAACAGAAGGGTTATTTCGCTTGGCATCAGTTTCACCGAACATGTAACCGATCAGTCCGGAGAACTCCCAAGTTCCGGTTGTTGTACGCCCATAGACGCCCACATGATAGCTGTCGGTCGAAAAGTCCTGATCGACTTGATCGTGTTCATCCATGGAGGATGTCCCAAAACCTGCGTACACGCCGACCACACCTCTATCGGTGCTTGCGACATCCGCTCCGACCAAAATGGTGCCCAGCGAATAGTCGAATGTCCCAAGGCCATTGCTTCCATCAACGTCCCCGCTCACATAGGCTGTGTCGATCCACCAGCGCCGATCAGAGCAGTCTATTGCGCCGCTCGGGCTCTGGGCCGAGTCGATGTCACCTGCTGCAACGGGTTGATCCACATTGCTGAAGCCAACCGCTCTGTGTGCACACTGTCAGGACCAAGGCGATTGGAACCCCTTCGATGAGTGATGAGTTTTCAGATGAAGCGATCTCTGGTCGCCCATTGCACGATATTCCTTTGGATAACTTGATTGCAGAGATCCGAGCGCGCTTGAAAAAGGATTCAGATGCATGGCCGGCACTTCTGGCGACTGCGCAAGAACACATCGTGGAGATTGAGCCAGCTGATGGTGTAGCGGAGTGGACCGACCAATGGACTAAAGAGAACAAGTGGCCAGAATGAGTGAAAACGATAAAATCAATGAAGGATCTGGCAGCGTCTACAAGGATATTGGCCTACCGGAACCGGTTGTCAGAATGCTGTTATGCGACCTGAGGATCGTAGCCGTAAGAGGACAGTTCTACCCAGTTGAAATCGCGGTCTTGAGAGTGATCGATGACGAACCATACACTTGGTCATCTCGCATCTACCCTGCCCTGAACTGGTCACATCAGGTTTTGGACGCATCTCCAATCAACCTTTCGACGGCTCCACCTGCCGTGGATGTTGCAAGCCAGGTTTTGGGCATCATCGACCAATGCCCGGCGGGTTGGATCTATTCAGATTCTTCTTCAACGTCAGGACTACTGGAGCGCTTGCTGGCAGAAGCAGAGGTTGAATACGTTCAAAAAGTCGATGTGCTCCGTGCGGACCAGATCATGCAGGATGATGCATCTCGTCGAGCGATGAAACAGCAGCTGAATTCACACAAACGGTCCAGTGACGATCCGCTCGATGAGGTGGAGCGGTTGTGGACTTGCTACCAAGCAGCGAAGGCCTCGAAGGAAGGAGATGAGCGATGATTTTGGCGGACGATGCCTGGCGTAGATAGTCAGCCCTAGGCAGACATTTGCAACTGGACTTTTCAAATCCGGATAAGCGGACAAAGCTGACATTCAAGATCACCGAGTCTACCATAGCGGCATAAGTTAGGGAGGCTTCAACATGACTGATCCCAATGAAGTCGCGCACCACTACCACTCCGGTCACTTGCTAAAGCGAATTTCTGATGGTTGCGCAGCACTGGACTTGACCCCACCGATTTCTCGCGACGCTTTGGCGCCGGTTGACGAGTTTCACATTGGCGGACGCCTTGCGACCGAACCTTTTGTGAAGGCTTTGGACCTTTCGCCCCAAAGTCGGGTTGTCGATTTTGGATGTGGCCTCGGTGGTCCTGCCCGCTATGTCGCAGCGGCCACTGGGGCTCATGTGACCGGCATCGAATTAACCGCCGAGTTTGTGGAAACAGGACGCGCCCTTACAGAATGGACGGGCATGTCGGATCGGGTTCAACTCATCGAAGGCAGCGTACTTGATCTGCCGTTAGAATCTGACTCGATGGACGCTGCTTACATGATCCACGTCGGCATGAACATTGTGGACAAAGTTGGCATCGCGCGGGAGGCAATGCGTGTGCTTAAACCAGGAGGTATTTTTGCGATTTACGATGTGATGCAAGTCGGCGAGGGCAATATGGATTATCCAGCGCCTTGGGCTTCGACTTCGGATCAGAGTGCGCTTGCACCACCAGAGACATATGAGGCGGCTTTGAAGTCCGTTGGTTTCGAATTGACCGATAGGATCGACCGCACCGTGTTTGCCAAACAATTCTTTGAAGATTTGGCGGCTGCGCAAAGCCGTGCGGATGGTCCTCCACATCTTGGCCTGCATCTGATCATGGGCGACGACACAGCGATAAAGGTCCAAAACATGGTGCGAAACATAGAAGGCGGATTGATAGCCCCGATTGAGATCCACGCCCGTCTGCCCATCTAACTTTGCGTCCGCACTGGGCTCGAATTAATCATTCTCTGCGGTGTGCGGATGGGCCGATGGCAGCCCGAAGCATACATTCACAGTCACGCTTTTCAGTTTTGCACCAAGCCATTCACTAGGACATGCGCGACGTTCAGGAAATCATGTTGTCTTTTCCAAGCAGCGTAATTTGCGCTACCAATAGACATGAATGGAGACCGCAGACTTTCCGCAGTACTCTCGGCCGATGTAGTAAACTACTCAGGCCAGATTAAGGCAGATGAAAATAGGACTCTCGGCGAACTTCGTGTTCTACGTCGAGAGTTATTTGATCCTTTGGTTAGCGATCATCGCGGTAATGTCGTTAAGAAGATGGGTGATGGATGGATAGTCGAGTTTAACTCGGTATCTGATGCAGTACGATGCGCCCTTGATCTTCAAAGCCAGGTGTTAACTCAGTCCTCATTGAAACTACGAGTGGGTGTGCATCTTGGAGATGTCGTATTCGACGAAGATGACATTTTCGGCGATGGCATCAATCTATCCGCACGTCTACAAGAGGCTTCCAACGAAGGGGCTGTGTTGATTTCAGATGTCGTCCATCGCAGCCTTGACGAGCGCCTCGCTGAGCAATTTTATCGCGCTGGAGAGCGACAGTTTAAGAACGCGCCGTCACCAATAGAAGTTTTCCAATGGTCGCCGCCAGGTTCTGCCCCACCGCGAGTAACTCCGGCTAGCCATACAAAGTCTCTGCTAATCGGCGTCTTACCTTTCGATAATCTTTCTTCTGACCCCGATCAGGAGTTTTTTGCAGATGGAATTACCGAAGAGATCATCACCACTTTATCAAAACTCCCGAATTTACTGGTCGTCGCGCGTAACTCTACATTCGTTTACAAAGGTCGCTCCGTTGACGTGAAACAGGTCGGTCTGGAGCAGGGTGTCGATCTTGTTCTTGAGGGAAGTGTCCGTCAAAGCAGGAACCGGGTGAGGATCACAGCACAGCTAATCGATGCAAAGTCCGGTATGCACATTTGGGCAGACCGCTATGATCGCCTCATTGAAGATGTATTCGAAGTTCAGGATGAACTCGCACTTAGGATTGCAACCGAGTTACAAGTCGAACTTTTGGCGGGAGAAATGGCTCGTTTCAGAGGATCCGGCACGAAAAACCTAGGCGCGTGGACCGCTCAACTAAAGGCCGTGGAGGCTTCGCGCAGAATTACTAGGGAAGCTCACGCCGACGCTCGCCGATTTGCACAACAGGCAATTGCACTCGACCCGGGTTACTCGGCTCCGTATTGTACTTTGGGATTCATTTGCACTGTCGAAGCACGACATGGATTTGTTGCTGACCGGCGTGCCGCGCTAGCGGAGGCTCGTGACTGCGCTCAGCGGGCTCTGGAAATAGACAGCTACAACCCAGAGGCTCACGCTATTGCGGGTTTTGCAGATGCAATCGATGGCAAGCTGGTTTCGGCTATCGATAAGTTCAACGAGGCACTAGCGCTAAATCCAAACCACGCTGACGTGGCTGCCAGACTGTCAATCACCCTAGCTTTCAATGGCCAGGCAAATGAAGCGATCCAAGTCGCACAACAAGCCATTACCCTGAACCCTCACTATCCGGGTTGGTATGCAGGCGTTCTGGGTTTAGCCCTTCGACTTGACGGTCAATACGAGGAAGCCAAGAAAGCATTCACCGAATATGGTCAAAGGGTTGAAGGCTTTGGTCACCTCGACCTCGTAATCGTCCATGTAGAGACAGAGAACCTTGAGGCCGCTCGCGATGAAGCACGGAATGTGATGAAATACCGCCCTCAGTTTTCCATATCGGACTGGGCGAAAACTCAACTTTTCTCTGACAGAAAAAGGCTGGAGAAAGACTGTGCGTCTTTGCGACTAGCCGGTTTGCCTGAATAAGAGCAGGATTTCGCTGTAGCAGGTTGGTTTGTGATGGAAACCGATCTCACACATTTCCGATTTGGGTTCGTGACGGCCTTGCGCTTCTAGGTGCCTTGGCGGTGGGCCGCAGCCCAAACCGGATACTCACAAATGGGCCCAGCAATTTCCCAGTTGCAGAGGAAAGCTGCCCTTCGCGGTTAAACAAACCAAGCCGAAAATTTTGGCCGATTATCCCTAGGAATTTGAGGCCTAATTTATTTGATCACGCGGGCTTTATCAGTGTTTCCAGATATTCTCGAGTGTCGGCGTCCCACGAGCTGGGGTCCTCTCCATGGGCGACCACCGCGTGCAGTTCCATAAGCTTCCAGACTTCGTCCTTGGTCGCAGCAACTACTTTACCTGGGCAGGCCTCGATGCCTACGCAATCCTTGCAGGCATATGAGTATGCAGTGTTCATCGCTTTCTCCTCCGTGCGCTCGGAAAGTTGGTTAGAACTCAAGAAACGTCGGCAGCCCGTCGTCGAGTTTTATCCATGGCTGCTGATGTGAAACGAAGACATGGGCTTTTGGCTGAGTAATCGATGGGTCGTCCAACGTCACAGCAGAAAACCACGCGTCAGCGCTCCAGTCTTGGCCCTCAACTTCATTTAGGGCGGCATAGGTCAACGTCGTTCCACAGTCCCGACAAAATCCGCGGCGAATACCCGGAGTTTTTTCAATGTGTTGGATTTCGCCTTTGATAACGGCGAAGTCTTCGGCGGCTACCTTAGCCCAAGTTGCAAAGGCGCCGCCAAGGGCCATTTGGCATGAACGACAATGGCAATTTCCGGACCAGACAGGTGGTGTCGCGATCTGGTATCGAACCGCACCACAGTAGCATCCACCTTGAAGTTTTTCCATCGTATGAATATCTCCTGGCATGCGGCTAGGCTGACATCCGTGATGATGCCGATACCTATTTTTCTTTAAGCTTATAAACAGATTTCGATATGAATATTGTCAAGAAAACCGATATCATGCGACTCAAATAGTCTAACAAAACATTAGAAAATCTACAGTATGGATTGGTTGCACCTTCCCCCGATGAACGCTTTGCGCGCCTTCTCAGCAGTTGCGGAAGCAGGGAGTTACACCGTGGCGGCTGAACGCTTGAACGTGACCCAAGCGGCCGTCAGCCAGCAGGTAAAATCGTTGGAAAGGCATTTGGGTGTAGCTCTCGTTGCCAGACGTGGGCGCAGCATTGAATTGACAGAGCCAGGCATCATTCTGGCACGTGAACTGGGTATCGGTTTTGAAATTATCGGAAGGGGTGTCGAACGGCTGGCGGAACATGCAGGGCACCGCCCCGTTCAAGTGACCATGTCACCCGCATTCGCGGTAGAGTGGCTATTGCCGAGAATGGCAGAGTTTCAACGTCAACATCCAGAGATCACTTTGATGCTGAACCCAACCTCGGAGCTGGTTCAGATAAGACCAGGTGGTATCGATGTCGCCATTCGGTATCACGACAGACGCATGCCGAGAAATGAAGAGGATACTGTGCTTGTCTCCGACATGGTCGTGATCGGAGCACCTTCACTGGTGGAAGGCCAAGATCTGCGTGACCCGGCCTCTTTAACGAAGCTGCCCTGGTTGCAGGAACTAGGCACAAACGAGGCGGCCGACTGGTTCACCTATCATGGGGTCGCACCTCTCGAGCCATTGACGATAAATCACATGCCGGGGAACCTGATCATGACTGCGGTTCGCCGTGGTGACGGGATCACGTATTCTGCCAGAGCTTTTTTTGAGGACGATCTGTCATCTGGTCGGATGATTGAATTGTTCTCTGAGCCACTCTTCGGCGTCTACTACATCCAGACTCAAGCAGAATTTCAGCGTCACGAGGCTAAGGTGTTCGTCAACTGGCTTAAGTCTCAGTCGCAAGTCGTATCGAGACACAACTCTGGAAGTTGAGAAGTATCTATTTACTCCCCTGCTCTGTTTGCTCGAGACCGTTGGTTTCGCCGTTTTTTAAGGCTGCTTTGTGGAGGAGCCAGCTGCGATCAGAGCCGCCATCCCTCCATCGATGAACTGCACGTTTTGAAAACCCATCGCTGTCAATACATTTGCCGCTGCCGCGCCTCGGTAGCTCGGAGCTCCGCCACAAGTGGTGAAAATTCGCCTTCCACGATCCTGTAACTCTTGAGATCTGTATTCACTTTCAAGGTCTGCCATCCAAGCGACGGCGCGACCAGGAGCCGGAATTGCTCTAGGGCTGATACCTGTAGCCGCCATTTCAGCGCTATCCCTCACGTCCACTACAAGTGCGTTGGGGTCTTCGATCAGTACTGCCAGCGCGTCAGTTGCTGAAATCGGATTTGCTTTGGATATTTCCTGAGCTTCCATTTGTGCGAATGTTAAGACCATATTGCCCCCCGACTGCAAATCCTGCGCTATGCTACCATGCGGCTGATTTACCGCAAATCGGCGCCGAAGCGATGCTTGGCAGTCTTGTCGTCGTCCAGACTGTTGCCATCAACGAAGTTAAATAAGTCCCGGTCAACGGCAGAAGCGGGCCTCGCAAATACCCCGGCCATTGCTGTTGATCAGTGATTACTGGGCGGCCAAAGCCTTCTGCCTGCAATAACACGATGCCTTGATCGGCACCTCGGCGCGAGCAGTGGCCTTGTCCAGTTGTGGCTTAATGTGGGCGGCTTCGACCGTTTCACCGCGCCGGGTGAGACATTCGTGCAAGCCATGCAGGCTCCAGACGTTGCCCGGATGCTGGCAGGCCCGGCTAAGCGTTGCATCCAGGCCAAGGTCTGCACGGTAAACAGCTTCGGCTTCCTCCATCTGGCCCTGCTCAAGAAGAAGAGCACCCAGCGCATGGCGGGTGGGTTGCATCCAGCCCCAGGGCTCGTCGTATGGCAAGTTGTCGTCGATCTCGACTGACTTTCGCAGGTGGTCAAAGGCCGTTTCGTGCTCTCCTGCGTGATAGGCCAACTCACCCAGCATCATTTGCTCAGCGACCTTCAGAATGTCCCGGCATGTGTTGTTGAACAGCATTCGGGTCTCAGGAACTCTGGCCAGAGCATCATAGAACTTGGCTTTTTCACTCTGGGCTTCGGCGACCCTGTGTAGGTTGGCCAAGGCAACCGTCCTTGCATACCGCATCATAGCAATGGTCACGCTGTAAAGCTCTTCATCCTCTGGCAGATCCTGATCGAGAATATCCTGCCAGAGACCAAACCTGATCAGCACATGTTGCTTCATTGGAATGAAGCCTTCAAACCAGTCCGCCATAGGCCGAAGAGTGTCTGACGGCAAGGTGTCGATCAGCTCATCGGCGGCTTCGATTGCTGCCGATGGTTGCCCCAAGAACATCGCACCGTATATTTTAAAGTGATAGTTGTGGCACCGATAGACGGAATAGAAATTGTCAGGGCCTTCGCGCTTCAGAAACTTGCGATCTGCCAATATGGCTTTGTGATTGCGCAGTACCACGTTCATGTAGTCTCCGCACAACACGTCGATATGGGTCGGCATGTGCAACAAATGCCCGGCCTCGGGCACCAGCGTGCTGAGCACATCGCCGTGACGCAGTGCCCGTTCGGGGTGGGGCGACATTTCCATCAGGTGAATGTACATGTGCAATAGTCCTGCGTGCTCCCATGCTCCGGAAAGTGTATCGAACGCATTTTCGAGCACGGATATTGCCTCGAGCGTATCGGCCCCTTCGGCGGGCTTTCCGGTCGGCAAATCCCAAAGCTGCCAAGGTGTCCGGTTCATGAGCGACTCGGCCAGAATCGCAGACACGTCCAGGTCCTGATCGAATTCGGTGTGAACCTTTCGCATCGCATCAGCGAAGGCATCATTCCACGGGCTGAAATCCTCAATATCCGATGAGGATGGATAACGCGCTGGAATGGCATTGATTAGCGCGCGTTCAACAGGCGTCAGCCGGTCCTTTAACGACGCAGCAGCCTCGATTGACGCTTTCGCCAAGGCGATACAGTCAGGCTTTTCGTCTTCTTCGAATGTTTCCCAGGGCTTGTTGTAGTTCGGCCCAATACAATACGCGATGCCCCAGTGCGCCATTGCGCAATTTGGATCCGCAGCCACAGCATTCTGAAAGCATACAATCGCTTCTTCGTGGTTGTACGCGTAAGTCCAAGCCAAACCACGATCAAACCAAAGCTCGGCTTCGTCCGACGAGGTTGTGATCTTTCGGCTGTAGCTACCGAGATCATAGTATTCCATCACAATAACCCCCTAATTAAAGGTAGGAGGTTACCACAATGGGCTGTTTCTCGATACTGGCGACATCAAAGCCGACCCAAGGCATAAACCCGTCTTATATGAACTCCATTTGATCGAAGCACTCTTCTTGGCGACTGATCAACTTGTCGGCCGCGTGAGTGACGCGCCGTCCAATCCCTCCACTGTAGCCCACCGACAAGACCACAAACACCGCTCGCACACACCTAAGACGGGCTTTTGAGAAAGCTGATGTCAGCAGTCAGATTGGTCTTTTTCGCCAACTAACACTTTTTGTGCCTGGTAGCGTCGTGCGACAGCTTCCGTTCTAAGTGGTGTTGAAAACGTGTAATTTGGGCTCATTGCGGGCGTCAAAAATTCAGGCACCCTATCCTTCTAGCGTGGCAACTGCATGGTCATGAGAGGTATGGGGTCGATGCATGTTGAGAATGCGTCGAGCTTCATTCGATTGTCCCGAAATTGCCAGCGCATGCGCCAATGAAAACTCAATTAAGTCGCGTTGCGCCCGGCTGCCGCCTAGGCGTTCGTGCTCAGACATGACACCTACAAATTTCTCAATCGCTTCATCCGCAATTCCATCCGCCAACGCACGGAATGCGCCTGCGACCGAAGCAACGGTGGGGCCTGCGGGTCCCTTTGCGCCGTCAATGGTTGTTTCCAGACGCTCTCTGTTTCCAGCCATCGCATGCGCAAGAGCAGCGTGAACATCCGCAAAAGCCAAGCCAGGTGAAGGAAAGAACTGAACAGCATAGTCGCTGAGTTGTTGCCAACGCTCCTGAGGAATTTGCTCGCCAGTCAAAAAGGCGCGGTGAACAATTGCCACACTATCAGTCAAAACGTTCAGTGGTGGCGCAGGAGGTCGGTCGGGGGAAACATAATCATCGAACAGCTTCCACATACCTGCCACATCGCCGCTCTCAAGCGCCCACAGAGCGACGTGCCAGCTGAGATGGCAGTGCAGATACGCTGTGAAGGGATAGTCTTGCCAGAATTCGCGCAGATAAGCGTAGCCAGCGTCCGTCTCCCCGTTCTCATAGTAGAGATGGGCCCTGACATGTGCACTGTGTGCGCTGTCTGGCTTCAACTCAAGCGCGCGCTCGATGTTTTCCGCGGCCGGGCCGATCTGTCCGGCCTCCATCTGGGCAAATGCATGCTGGCAGAGAAACCACCAGTCGTCGCCATAGTGTGGCTTCAACAGGGTTGTGTACGCAAGCTGCTCCGCCTCGCGTCCAGCCTGACCTGAAAACCCTATTAAGCCAAATACGCTGGTACATGTCTGAGCAAGCAAAATATCTCGCGGATGGTCTGTGACGTGATCTCGGATGCGCCTGTAGGCCTGCGGTGCACGCCCCTCAATGAGATCGCTGATAATGTCGATCTGGGCGGCTTCGCGCGGGCTGACGCCATGCGACAGTTCCTTTGCGACGGCTATTTCACGCTTTGCATCTTGTGCACGCCCGACAGTAACAAGGTAGCGCGCAAGCCCAACATGGGGCATGGCAAAGCTATCATCTGCCTGCATTGCAGAACGGTAAGCTTCTTCAACATCATCAAAAGCACCCAGAAATCGGTCGATGCCTTCAACGTAGGCGTCTCGCGCAGTTTGTGATGTGGTCGTTAGCGGGCTTCCGTACCGATCTTCAAGCATCCAAACCTTCCACTATCTGTACCAAACCTGTCCGTCAGTGAGCTATATGAGCATGCCTACCCATAAACGAGTCAAAGGAAATCGACGTTCCGAGGCGCGATGATTTCAGCATCCGTTTCTTTCAGAAGTCTCATTAAATCATCAACATGCCGTTTAAACCATATTTGCTATATCAAATCCCGATTTTCCAAAATTGGACTCCGAAAGCAATTTTGGGGATTATTCCATACGGCTCGACCCGCGTCCGGTTAGAGGAGAACGTAGGTATGACAACCCAAACTCGCCCGCTCATTGATACGGCTTGGTTGGCAGATAACCTGACTGACCCGAAACTACGCATCATTGATGTTCGCTGGAAGTTTAGGGAGGAAAACGGCAAGGGTGTGGCCTACGACGACAGGAGCGAGTTCCAAGCTGAGCACATTCCTAGCGCAGTGTATGTTGGCATGTCGACAGAGCTTGCAGACGGCACTGAGAACATTCCCGATATGATGCTTGGGCCAGAGGATTTTGGGGAAAAGATGCGCGAGTTGGGTGTTTCCAACGACAGTCATGTCGTGGTCTACGATGACTCCGGGCTTCCGCTGGCTTCCGCGCGTCTTTGGTGGGCACTTTCGCACTATGGACATAAAAACGTGCAGGTCTTGGACGGCGGCTTGCAGCAATGGAAACTCGAAAGTCGACCCACTGAAACTGGCGATCTAACCGTTGAGCACGGTGACTTTGAACCAACAGTGCAGGGCAATTGGATTGCCAGCAAAACTGACGTTCTGCACGCGATAGGTAAGCCCGGAGTCAGAATTGTGGACTTTCTGCCAAACGACCTCTTCCGAGGCGACGGCCTTCACACATGGGGAGGTCGCTCGGGACATATCCCCAGTGCCGTCAACATACCGGCGATATCGAACATCGATCCGGATTTGGCACACACACCCATTGCCGAACGGGCTGCGAAACTAAAGGAACGTGGTTCATTTAAGTTGGCGGATCATTCCAAGCTCCTTCAGCACTATCAGGACAAGGGAATTCAAACCGACGACGAGGTTATCGCG
Organism: Ruegeria sp. CDSA079; assembly: GCF_059612245.1. Lineage (NCBI taxonomy): Bacteria > Pseudomonadati > Pseudomonadota > Alphaproteobacteria > Rhodobacterales > Roseobacteraceae > Ruegeria > Ruegeria sp. CDSA079. The sequence continues at coordinate 27,953 of NZ_JBXWQF010000012.1, forward strand.
TATTGCGGTCGCGGTATTGCCGCCTCTTGCGGTCTCCTTGCGCTGCGCCAAATTGGGTTCGAAAAGTCCCGCCTGTATGATGGTTCATGGGCTGAGTGGAGCGCCGATGAGAGCCTTCCGGTTGAAACCTCGTGAGACTACGATTTTGGGTCATTTTGGGTGGTCCAATTATTAACGCGTTGCTAGGAGGATATTTTTGATGACGGACAAATTCCGGCTGACCAAAGAAGCTGCGCAGAAGTACAACAACCACAGTGTGCCTGCGATGTTTGGCCCATTGGCTGAAGCAACCATGCAGAAGGTTCAGCTTCGAAGCGGCGCTTGTGTCATCGACATTGCATGCGGCACCGGGGCTTTGACGCGAGAGATAGCAAGGAAACTGACCGGCGAAGGCCGGGTTGTTGGCGTAGATCTGAACGAAACCATGATTGAGGTCGCGCAGTCCAATCAGCCGGATTGTCGTCATGTGCTCGAGTGGTATGCAGCAGATGTAACCGAGTTACCTTTTGGAAAGGCTACGTTTGACTATGCCTTCATACAACAGGGGCTTCAGTTCTTCCCTGACAAATCCGCCGCGTTGCAAGAAGTTCATAGGATCTTGCGCAATGACGGTCAGCTATTTTTGACATGTTGGCGCGCTGTGTCGCCCTTCAATGGAGCGCTTTCAAAAGCTCTCGAACGGCATGTTGGAACAGATGCCGCAGTCAAGGCCAGAGCGCCTTTTTCGTTTCGAGATGGGGACCTCATTTCGAACTTGTTGGTCGATGCAGGCTTCAAGATAGCTCGTCACGAGCCATTGGTACTTGAGCGAAGATTTATTGATCTTCGCGCGCAAATCATGGCGCTGCCAATCGAAACCGATCTTAGGGATGCAGGTGCTGACGTCACCAACAAGGTCGTGGAAGAGGTTGCAGACGCCTTGTCTAGATATGAAAAAGAAGGCGTATTGCACGTACCGCAAGAAGCGCACCTATTTGTCGCCGCGGCATAGGTCAACGACCACTGACTTAGTTCTCCATTACGATCTTTGCAATGGTCGAAAGACAATGCGGCATTAGTGGCGGCCGAGCGTGGCTCCGCGTTGACGGTTGAGTGTGCATCAAACTATACTTTTGCCATGGCCAGCGGAAAATACATCGACGATTTGTCGGTTGGCGAAACCTTCGAAACCGGAGGCGTTACGCTGACCGAGGGAGCGATTATTGACTTCGCACTGGTTCATGACCCGCAGTCCTTCCACGTTAACAAAGTGGCTGCCGCAGAGTCGATTTTCGGCGGTCTCATAGCCAGTGGATTTCAGACAATAGCGCTTACTTTCAGGTTGTTCCGCGACACTGGTGTACTTACCGGCACCAATCTGGGTGGACATGGTATGGACGAGGTGCGGTGGCTGGCTCCGGTGTATTCCGGTGACACGATCAGCGTGCGCGTCACGGTTGAGGCAATTACACCATCACGTTCGAAGCCCGACCGGGGAACGGTCAAATTCCGATACCAGACATTTAACCAGAACGATGTGGAAGTTCTTAATCTGATCATGCACCACGTGATGGCATATCGGAGTTAAGGCAGTTTGCAGCGACTTGGGCGCGCCGATCAATTTGACCTCCCATTGTCTTCTCCAAGAGTATCCTGGGGCTCGTCGCATAAGGCTTCTATTCGCAATTGCGGTCTTGGCGTACATGCAAACTAGCTTGTTCGCGTGTTCTCAATCCTTTTTTGCCTAAATAACTACTTGTAGATTGCCGCATAGCGAGGTGCGAAGAACTTAACGAAGGCTCTAACCTCTGGCCGACGATAGGCTTCCGGCGAAATGAGCATTAGGTGCGGCACCGCAAGTTCGGGGATTTCGTCGAAACATCGGATAAAAGACATGTCTGTTTCCACCAGCTTGACATTGCTGATCCCAAGGCCTTGCCCTGACCTGATCGCCGCATGCATTAGCTCCAGTTCAGTGAAAGACATGACGATCTGGTCCGGCTCCACGTGATTGGTCAACCATTCGTGGAATACATTTGGTACATCGTCCCGCTGAAAGGTAACAAACTGATGCCCGGCCAGATCATTCGTTGACCCCGGTAAGCCAAATTTGTCCGCGTAATTTCTGCAGCCGAACAAGGACCAGCGGGCCGTGCTGATCTTACGACAGATCAGGTCAGGATCGGGATCGGTTCTTGCAAGGCGCAAAGCAATGTCGGCCTCGCCTGCCATCAGGTCCAGCGCCCGAACGCTGGACAAAAACTCGAATGCGACATCCTGATTGTCGGCGGAAAACTCGTTTACGATTTCAATCATGCGTGCAGAGAAGTTTGCTGAGTAAGCGGTGATACGGATCGGTCGTGTCGACGTCAATTCTTTCGCGCAATCGGCAAATTCAAGGACTGAATTCTCGATTGCTTCGGCGAGGGGAACGAGGCGGAAGGCTTCTGGGGTCGGTTTGAACCCATGCGTACCGCGCTCAAAAAGCGTCAAGCCTGTTTCTCTTTCGAGAACATCAATGCGTCGGGCAACCGTTGGTTGGGAGACCTTTAGCTTTCTGGAGGCCGCAAGCGTCGACCCTTCTCTGAAGACAGAGAGGAACACACGAATATCCGACCAATTTCGGAACCCGTTCTTCATTTTTGTAGAACAGCACAATTTTGTGCCGGATACCAGAAAAACGGGTGAACAGTTACTCTTGTTGCGACAGCGCAAGTAACTCGGAAAGGACCATGAGATGGCTTCCCATACAATGTCACCCAGCATCTGGACCGTATTTGATGGACTGTTCGGTTGGAACAAAAGAGCCTTTCCCGAAACTCGGACTCCGCGGCCTACAGCCAACGATCTTCACGCGGAACGCGGCTATATTAGTGACGTGATCTGGAGTAATCCCGATGCGTTTTCGAGTGAACTGGACGTGCAGAACATGATGAGTCTGTATCCAGGAAGGTTCTGACGACACATGTTGACAATCGGCCGAATAAGGCGATTAGATCACGCCAAATACAGCTGCAAGCTGGAAGTGACAGCAACGCACCTGTGTTGTAGCCATTGAGTAAGTACCAACACGAGACCTTCTCGTGCAACCTGGCGCCTTGTTTGACGATATTGAAGTGAGCCACCTGCTGGCAAAGGTCACTCACCTCACCTCCGCATGTTCGTCGTTTGGTGAAAGGCAATTTCCTTTGATCCGTTCTCGTAAATTTGCAGAGGCCGCTTTCTGCGCCTCACTTTCATTCGAGCAGCACGCAGCATCCAAACACTCCATCTTTGCTCTCAAGGTGAAGTGTTGCGTCGATCAATTGAGACCGCCGCCTAAACCGGACCTTCGCAACCAAGCTTTGCAAATTCCGAAATGCTAACCGAACAGACCTTTGTCCGAGACTACACCCGATACCAGTTTTCAACTTCTCGGGCGGCTTCTTCGGCTGTAAAAGTAGTCTCTACCTCTGCGATTGCGTACTTTACTTCGTCTGAGCTAGCACTGAGTTCTAAGGCGTCCGCATCCAGATCATGGGCTGACCCTGCATTTGAATAGATCGTATCGACCCCAATTCTGATGGCGTGTCGGAGTTGCAGCAGGTGCTCAAAAAACCGCACATAAATCCTCTCCTCGTACGGAGAATGAATATCCGCTTCAGAGATCAAGCCCAATTCTGCGGCCTTGGCACACGTCAAACGCCAAGCCAGTTCCATTGTGGATGGTGGCGCGTCCCTGGCCTCTTCAGGATGTCCGGGGTTCGCAAACGTAGATCTTCGAATAGCTTCGAGATTGGCACGTAAGCCCTTTGTGGGAACCGGATAGATGAATTTGGTTTCCTCGGAAGCTAAGGCAGGCTCAATCTGATCCGGCTGCGCCTGGATGAACTCTGAAAACCTGTTTCCGATGATAGGGACTTCGCCCACAATCATGTCTGTGGGATCGGAATTCTCCGCCTGCCATCGCGCTAAGGTTCTCCGGCCCCACAATCCGGCGGCCCTTCGGATCAACGGATGAGTTCCATCCGAAACATCTGGATACTTTGTTAGTATGTCTTCGGTCTGAAACGCCGCGAGCCCCTTATCCCAACGCATGATATGCACGCGACGTCCCAAGGAGATCGCAATGGATATTTGCTGGCGCAATAGGAATGACTTTCCAGATGACGGCAATCCAGTGAAGAAAACCATGCGGCAACGACGTGCAGCGTCCGCTAGGTGTCTTCCAATTTCTGCGTCCGCAGAACTGTCCTTAGAAATTACGAATCTCCTCATTCGGTGTCGGCAACAGCGTTAGGTAGCAAACGCAACTTGCTTCCTGAGCCGCTACAAACATTCTACGCCCGCCATTCTGAAAGCGATGTTTGCAAGCAATCGCGGCGTTAGTTCTCTGAAACTTCAATACCGGCAATGCGAAGCCCATCCATTATCTTTTCGATCAGCTCCGTTGGCATTCCACGTGCTCGATACGGTGAGCGTGGATCGTCAAGAAACTCCGGGTGTTCGTATTGCAAGCGTCGCGCCATCTCTTGCGCCTTTTGTTGCTCGCCGTCCAAAGCATAGCTTGCAGTCAGGCTTGCCATCGACATGGTGGATTTCGGCGTACCCCAGCTCAAGATGACTTTTTGTGCCTCATCATAATTGCCTTGCAAGATCGCGTGCAGCACCCAAGCGTTATTGTAGCCAGGATGAAGTTTGGGGTTGAGGTCTTTTGCGCGGGAAATCCACTCTTTACCTTTTTCAAACTCGCCGGAGTAAGCAAGAAAGATACCCAGATCCGCGAGGATCCAGGAATCATTGGGACTAAGCTCCGTGGCGTTCTTTGCGTGTTCAAAGAAGACCGCCTTGTCTTCTCCCGTCATTCTGCTGAGGATTGCCAGGGCGTAGTGCGCATCCGCATTGTCCGGGTCTTCCTCAAGTGCACGTGTGGCGGCGTCCCGGGCCTTATTTGCCCAATCCGGATCGGTGTCGAATGATCGTTTCTTAGACTCGAGATAGTTAAAGGCCAATCGCGACCAAGCAAGAGAGTAACCAGGTTCTTCCTTCACGGTTCGCAATAGACAGTCCCGAGCCTTGCGATGCGCTTCAATGCTGAAACTTTGATAAAACCAGAATCCCAACAGATAACATTCATAGGCTTCCAGGTTTTCCGGTGCCTTGTCGCGGATAGCCTGCTGTACAGAAGTGTTGAACAACGGGGCATCGCTTGAACCGATTTGCGAGGCGACCTTTCTTGCAATCTCAACCTGGATATCCATGACATTTGCGATGCTGAGGTCCATATCAAAGGGGCCCGGCGGTGTGAGTTGACGGCAAGTCCTTGCATTGATGAATGTAGTTGTCACCCGCAATTTCGAGTCAGACCGTTGGGCCGTGCCGCCAAGTATGTAATCGGCCGCTAACGCATCCCTGATCGCTTCGCAATCTTTGTTACTGCTGAAGTCGGCTCCAGCTTCGGGAGCTATAACAAACAGGTTAGAGAACTTCGCCAACAAGGCGTTAAGATCACGCGTCAAACCTTCAGCAAAATACTCGTCTTCCTTGTTTTCCCCGATTGTTTCAAAAGGTGTAATGACAATCCGCGCACCTGACGGAAGGTCGCGCGGATCATCTCTTCCAAATACAAAAAAAGCTGAAATCGCGACAATTGTGGCGACAACAGCCGTCGCGGCAGTCCATCGGATCGCTGCGCTGCGCTTGGGTTTGACCGCAAGTTCCGGAGGCCAGGTCCAAACCTCGACCTTATTGGCGATATTCTTCAATTTATGGGCGCCAGCATGCGCAAATTCCGCGTCCACCTTTCCCGAAAGTTGATCGGCAACTGCTTTGGAAACACACAGGCCTCCGGGCGGTGCGATTGCTTCCAACCGAGCCGCAATGTTGACGCCGTCTCCCAGCAGGTTATCGCCATCTGCCACGACATCACCGAGATGTATTCCGATACGAAGGTTCATGCGCCCTTTTTTCGGCAGATCGAGGTTCCGGACTTTCAGCTCTCTTTGAATTTCCAATGCACAGCGGGACGCGTCCGTTGCACTTGTGAATTCAGCGATGACGCTGTCACCCGCGCTGCCGAACACGCGACCACCGTAGTTTGAGATGAGGCCATCAATGAGTTTTCGGTAGCCCTTTAGCGCTGTAATGGTGCCCTCTTCATCACGCCCGATCAGGCGTGAGAATCCCTCAAAATCCGCAGCCATAATGGCAGTCAGACGGCGTTCCATAAGTCCCCCCGTACCACTTTAATGAAAGTTACCTGGGTTCTCGAACAAAATCTAAGTTCTTTCCCAAGCTCATAACTACTCATTTGGATAGAGATAGACCGGCCAACTTTGCCTAGACTTCAGATGGTTCACAAACGCTTGGCCGCTGCCTTCGGAGATGCGCAACGCTGTGCTATGATCTTCTGTGACCTAACCACAGAGGTACACTTTTGATGCGACCCGAAACGCGCAATCGCATTTTGACGCTCGGTATTGCCATTGCTGTTATTGCTGCGAAGCCGAACGCTGCCCTCGCTTCTGATGGAGAGTGTGGAGCGCCAGATGCACCGTGCACACTGGAAGGCGGTGAATACTACGTGGCCCTGCCAGAGGCTCCGGATGAACGACCTGCCGTCATTTGGTTGCACGGTTATGGACGGTCTGGCAAGGCGATGATCCAGAATTCCGCCTATGTTGACCCTTTCATCCGGCGTGGCTACGCGGTGATTATGCCGAGCGGGCAGCCCAGTATTAATGACAAAGACCTCGATTGGGGTGTGGCTGACGGATATGACCTGGCGCGCGATGATGTAGCCTTTATCGACGCCGTACGCGCCGACGCGGTGGAGCGCTTTGGAATTGACCCGTCGCGAATACTGATCTCAGGCTTCTCCCGCGGCGGCTCGATGGTCTGGGACATTGCGTGCCAAGCGCCAGAGATTGCAAGAGGCTTTGCCGCGGCGGCTGGTGCATTCTGGGAGCCTATGACCACTGAGTGCGATGCGCCAGTTCACCTGTTTCACGTACACGGCTTCAAAGACAGAATGGTGCCCTTCGAAGGCCGAAAGCTGACATGGGAGGGTGTCGATTTTCACCAGGGTAACGTCATGAAGGGCTTGGACGTCTGGCGCCGAGAAAACGCCTGCTTGGGTAGCGCGGAAAACAGCTTTGGCGACGATGGTTCGATGCAGAAGGATTGGATGGACTGTGAGGCCGGCTCGATTCGGTTGAAGGTCACCAAAGGCGGACACGGCGTTCCGGAGGGCTGGCGGGACGCGGTGCTAGACTGGTTCGAAGCTCTACCTTGAGTACTCGAGTGCCTGCCGACCCTCCGCGAATTTTGATCTGATGGGCATTCAGTAGCATTCAACATGATTGGTAAAAGGGGTTGAGAATGAGAGAGCAAGTTTCCGACCACTATGGTCGCAGCCGCAGGCTGATCGACCAGATAGCTGATAGCCTGCAGGCCGCGAGCATTGACCCGAAGAAACTACGCGCCGCGGATTTCTAACCAATCGATGAGTTCCATTTCCGAGGCAGACAGACGACTTTACAGTTATTGGAGAAACTGAAGTTAACGACAGGCGCGAGTGTACTTGATGTTGGTAGTGGATTGGGTGGGGTCACCAAAATAATTGCAGAAGAAGCAAGCGCTAAGGTTAGAGGCATTGACCTGACGCAAGAGTTTTGCGATGCAGCCAAAACCATTTCCGATTGGAAACGTTAGAACAACATCAATTCAAGGGATGTCGAGGCCGTTCTCTCGTCCGAAATCGGTATAGAAGCTGTCACTGCGGCATCGGTTTAAAGTGGCTTCGTCCGCTTCTCTTCCCGCTTTCACCATTCTCGAAGACTATTTGCCCCGTTTTTGTGTCAATCCCTAATTCATACCAAGCAAACCCGCGCGCCATTTTCCAGCTACCGGGGCAACGTCCAGTGTTTTGCACGGGCAATTGCGCGTTAGTTGAAGCTTTCTCGAGTTCGGAGACTAAAGGCGGATTCAATAAACAATAAGTTACGAGCTATCGATGCTATCAAAGATTCTTTTTAACCGAGCAGTGCTCTCTTCAGGGAATACCCGAAGCATTTTGATAACGAGATCGTCCCCTGACCTTAGCACTGCATCACGGACATCGGCGATGATCGTCTCACTATCTTGCACCTCGCATTCCTCTAGTTCCATACCCCTAATGATCGCTCCGACACGCAGTGCTTGATTTAAGGGTGATGTTGAAGTCATGAGCGAACGCCTCACCGCAGTTCTGACAGGCTTCCGCAGAGATCGTGTTCAGTGCTCCGCACGAAGCGCAAGCTTTCATTTTGGGAGGTCTAGCTGGGAATTGACTGTCACAGACTTGGCAATGCGCTGCCTCTCTTGAGTTTTCGGCGCCACAATCCCCACAGACTTTTGTTTTTGGCTGAGGGTTGCCCTTAAGCTTGCCTGGTGACATCTCGCGTTCAACGCGGCGTGCATATTCTTCAAATACTCGATGCGTTGGCATAACTACAACACAGTTAGAAATCCAGATTCTCCACGCTCAGTGCGTTTTTCTGAATGAATTCGCGGCGGGGCTCGACAACATCGCCCATCAGTTTGGTGAATAGATCATCTGCCTCAACCATGTCATCTACGCGCACCTGCAAAAGTGTACGTGCATCCGGATCCAACGTGGTTTCCCATAGCTGATCCGGGTTCATTTCACCCAGACCTTTGTAGCGTTGCAACGACAGGCCCTTTTCGCCCTCTTCCAGAATCGCGCGAAGCAGATCCAGCGGGCCGTGAATGAGCTGAGACCGGTCACGGCGGACCAGTGTCGCCGAAGTGTTGTAAACCTCTTGCAGGCTTTGCGTGAAGCTGCCGGTCTTACGCGCTTCGCCTGAGCGCAGCATGGGACCGTCCAGCGTGCGCACCTCTTCCACGCCGCGCAAGATGCGGGCCAGACGGATGCCGTGGTCCTGCGTGATGCGACCTTGCCAGCCGCGCTCGTATTCCAGTGCGATCAGGTCCAGACGGGCAGCGACTTTGTCGGCCACACCTTGCAAGTCTGCATCGACCGCGCCGGGCACAAAGGCCCCGGCAACGGCGGCCTGTTCCAGAATGTGGCGCGGATAATGAGTCGGGAAGGCGTCCAACACACGCTTCAACTGGCGCGCTTCATCCACCACGCGGGCGAGGTCCTGGCCGACAATCTCTTCACCCGAGCCGAGTTTAAACACGGCCCCATCGACGCCCTGATTGATCAGGTAGTCATCCAGTGCGGCCTGATCTTTCAGGTAAACTTCTGATTTACCACGGGAAACCTTATAAAGCGGTGGCTGAGCGATGTAGAGGTATCCGCCCTCAATCAGTTCAGGCATCTGCCGGTAGAAGAAGGTCAGCAGCAACGTCCGGATATGCGCGCCATCCACGTCGGCATCAGTCATGATGACGATCTTGTGGTAGCGCAGTTTTTCGACGTTGAACTCATCGCGGCCGATGCCCGTGCCCAGCGCCATCACAAGGTTGCCAATTTCCTGAGACGAAAGCATCCGGTCAAACCGGGCCCGTTCCACATTCAGGATTTTCCCGCGCAAAGGTAGAACAGCCTGAGTCAACCGGTCCCGACCTGTCTGCGCAGACCCCCCGGCCGAGTCGCCCTCGACCAGGAAGACTTCGGTCTTGGACGGATCTTTTTCAGAACAATCCTTCAGCTTGCCCGCCAGATAGTTCACATCCATCGCCGTCTTTCGGCGGGTCAGTTCACGGGCTTTTCGCGCAGCCTCACGGGCCAAGGCGGCCTCGATGATCTTGCCGACGATGCCCTTGGCTTCATTGGGGTTTTCCTCAAACCACTCGGCCAGTTTTTCGTTCATCAAGCCTTCGACCGCCGGCCGCACCTCGGACGAGACCAGTTTGTCCTTAGTTTGAGACGAGAATTTCGGGTCGGGTACTTTGACTGACAGCACGCAGGTCAGACCTTCGCGCGCATCGTCACCGGTGAAGCTGACCTTTTCCTTCTTCGCAATCCCGCTGGACTGGGCATAGTTGTTGATCGTCCGGGTCAACGCGCCGCGGAACCCAGCCACGTGGGCACCACCGTCTCGCTGCGGGATGTTGTTGGTAAAGGGCAGCACCGTCTCGTGGTAGCTGTCATTCCACCACATTGCGATCTCGACGCCGATATCGTCGCGCTCACCCTTGATGTAGATCGGCTCAGACATGGCCGGGGTTTTCGAGCGGTCCAGGTACTTAACGAATTCCTTGACGCCACCCTCATAGAAAAGCTCGGTTTCCAGCCTCTCGGCGGGGCGTTCGTCGATCAGTATGATCCGTACACCCGAGTTCAGGAAGGCCAACTCGCGCAGACGCTTTTCCAGCGTCTCAAACGAGTATTCAAGGTTCGAGAACGTGTTGGTCGAGGCCAGAAACCGCACCTCGGTTCCTGTCCGGGCGCCGCACTCACCGACCACTTTCAGATGCTCTGCCGTCTCTCCGCCTTCAAAGCGCGCGACATGCTCCTTGCCAGAGCGCCAGATACGCAGCTCCAGCCAGTCCGACAATGCGTTCACCACCGAAACACCCACACCGTGCAGACCGCCCGACACCTTGTACGAGTTGCTGTCGAATTTACCACCAGCGTGCAGCTGAGTCATGATGACTTCAGCGGCCGAGACGCCTTCTTCAGGGTGAATATCGACAGGAATTCCGCGTCCGTTGTCGCTGACCGAGACGCTCGAATCCGCGTGGATTTTCACAGTCACATGGTCTGCGTGATCAGCCAAGGCTTCATCGATCCCGTTATCGACAACCTCATACACCATATGGTGCAGACCCGAACCATCATCCGTGTCCCCGATATACATGCCGGGGCGCTTACGAACGGCTTCCAAGCCTTTGAGAACTTTGATGGAATCTGCGCCGTATTCTTGAGGAGCCTGTGCGTCTTCGGACATTCAGTCAGTACCTATATTATTTTGGTAACTTATACGTTTTCTTGTGGGGATTGTCACGCGATCCCCCAATATTTTGTGTTTGTTTGAGTTGTTTTTTACCCGCCCGGGCCCGGCTCATAGCCGGTCGATATCAGACGCGATATCCGCAGCAATTTCCAGCGCATCGACATCCTTGCGTTCCGCCGACAATCGCAGCCCGAGAATGTCTGACTGATATCGCGCCGCAAGTCTATCCGGATCATGATCAGCCCTGATTTCGCCTGTGTCCTGAGCACTTCGAAACAACTCAGCAAAACATGCCTTCATCTCAGTCATGTGGCGCGCAGCCTGATCCGCAAGATCGTGATCCTTCGCCTGCAACTCGGCATATGTCTTTGCCAGCATGCAAGCCTTCGTCGGGTTCTCGACGGCCTCAATTACCAAACGAGGTTGCGCTTTCAGCGCTTCCTTCGGGCCCAGCTTCTCCGCCAGGGCCTTTATGCGTGCGACACCCTCATTCGCATAGCTCTCCAGCGTCAGAGCATAGAGCGCATCCTTCGACCCGAAAGCCGCATAAAAGCTGCCGGGCTTCAGCTTCAATTCCCGCTCTAGATCCTTCAGCGATGTCCCAGCCCAGCCCTGACGCCAGAAGATATCTCTCGCCTTTGCGATCAATGCGTCACGGTCATATGCGGGTTTGCGGGGCATCAGCATCACCAATTCTTGAACGTTCGCTCAAATATATACTTGAGTGATCGCTCAAGAAACCCTAAATACGACCCATCACGCCAGAAACAGGAGTTCCGACATGGCCACTTTCCCGTCTCACGACCTCGAAACCGCCCCTGAAGGGTCAAAACCACTTCTTGAAAAATCTCAGGCCGCATTTGGTCGCTTGCCTGGCCTGCACAAGGTGATGGCCGAAAGCCCTCAACACCTGGAAGGTTATCAGGTCCTGCATGGCCTGTTCCTGCAGACCGATTTCGACAATGAAGAAAAAACCGTCGTCTGGCAGACCATCAACGTGGAAAACGAATGCCACTACTGCGTGCCCGCGCACACCGGCATCGCCAAGATGATGAAGGTCTCGGACGAGATTTCCGAGGCCCTGCGCAACGAAACTCCGCTGCCCTCAGCCAAGCTTGAGGCGCTGCGCACCTTCACCCTGCAGGTGATGGAAACACGCGGCAACCCGACCGAGGAACAGCTGCAGGCGTTCTTTGACGCGGGCTATTCGCACCGTGCGGTTCTGGATGTGGTGTTGGGTCTGGCGCAGAAAACCATGTCGAACTACATCAACCACATGGCCAAAACCCCGGTCGACGAAGTTATGCGCGGCTTCCTGTGGGAACGTAAAGTCAGCGAACCGGCCTAACCAGCCACGACCGAGCCCTCATCGCCTTCGGTAACCACCAGCGATTGAGCTTGGTCCCCCAGTTCCGCAAACAGTTCAGGCCCGGTGCCCGTCATCCAGGCCTGAGCCCCCAGCGCGCAAATCTCGTCATAAAGCGCCGCGCGCCGATCCGCGTCAAGATGGGCGGCCACCTCATCTAACAGAACAATTGGCGGCGCCCCCACCATCCCGGCCAGCGCCCGCGCATTCGACAAGATCAACGAAACCAAAAGCGCCTTCTGTTCTCCGGTTGAACAGTCTTTGGCCGGAACGCCCTTCGCCGCAAACACACCGTACAAGTCCGAACGATGAGGCCCCACCAAAGTCCGGCCTGCCGCCAGATCACGAAACCGACTTTCGCTCAAAGCCTCACGCAGATCCTCTGCTGACCCGGGCATCGCGCCTTCTGTTTGTACCAACTCCAGTTCAGCAGACGGAAAAGCCGTTTCCGCAAGTTCCTGCGCCGCGCGCAGATGCTCCAGCGCCGCCAGACGCGCCATATGAATGCGATGTCCCGTCTCGGCCAACTGCCCCTCAAGCGCGGCATACCAATGCGCATCACGCACCTGCTCTTTCAGCAGACGGTTCCGTTCCCGCATGGCTTTTTCATAGGTTAAAGACGCTTCGGCATGGGCAGGGTCAAAGCTCAGCGCGATACGGTCCAGAAACCGCCGCCGCCCCTCGGCCCCTTCGATCCATAGCCGGTCCATCGAAGGGACCAGCCACACAACCCGCGCCAGTTTCCCCAACTCGATCTGGTTCGAGGTTTTTTCGTCAATTCGAACCTGCCGCGCCGCGCCGCCCTCGGACCAGGTTTCGATCTCATAACGCTGCCCCTGCGCATCCAATACCCCAGACAACTTCCAGCCCAGCGCCTCGGGCCGTCGCGCCATCTCAGCCGCGCTCGCCCGTCGCATCCCGCGCCCGGGTGAAAACAGGGACACCGCTTCCAATATGTTGGTCTTGCCCGCGCCGTTGGGTCCATGAATGGCAACGGGCCGTCCATCCAACGACAACCGCGCCAGTTTATGAGATCGAAAATGCGAGACCGTAAGCTCGGTCAGGGCCAATCCCATGACCCCTCCCTTCATCTTTTCAAAAATACTCCCGCCGGAGGCTTGGCGCGTCAGCGCGATCAGACGCGCATCGGCATGACCACATAAACCGCGCTGAGATCATTGCCTTCACGCATCAGCGTTGGGTCTCCAGCCGAATTGAACAGAAAAACCGCGTTCTCGCGATCGACCTGAGACGCAATCTCCAGCAGGTATTTGGCGTTGAACCCGATCTCCAGCCGTTCGTCGCCGTATGCAACGGCCAGCTCTTCTTCAGCCGCGCCGCTATCTGGCGCGTTGACGGACAGGATCAGCTTGTCACCGTCCAGTTGCAGCTTCACCGCCCGAGACCGTTCCGACGACACAGTGGCCACTCGGTCGACGGCCTGCGCGAACTCGGCAGCATCGACCTCAAGCTTGCGGGTGTTCCCTTGCGGGATGACGCGTGTGTAATCGGGGAAGGTGCCATCGATGACTTTCGAGGTCAGCGTAATATCCGGCGTGGCAAAGCGCACTTTGGTTTCGCTGACCGAAACGGCGATATCCATTTCATCGTCGTCCAGCAGCTTGCGCAACTCACCCACGGTTTTGCGCGGAACAATCACGCCGGGCATGTCTGCCGCCCCGTCCGGCAGATCCGCATCGATACGCGCCAGACGGTGGCCATCGGTGGCCACACAGCGCAGAACCTTACCGCTGTCCGAGCCGTCAGCGACGTGCATGTAGACACCATTCAGATAATACCGGGTCTCTTCCGTCGAGATGGCGAATTTCGATTTGTCGAACAACCGGCGTAGCAGTGCCGCCGACGCGGTGAAATTCGATTGATATTCCGAGGACGCCATTACCGGGAAATCCTCTTTTGGCAGCGTCGCCAGCGAGAAATTCGACCGCCCCGCCTCAACCGTCAGACGGCCTGCAGCGCTGTCAGCGGTCAGCGTGACCAACGCACCGTCGGGCAGTTTGCGCACGATTTCATGCAAGGTGGTCGCCGCAACTGTGGTCGCCCCGGCTTTCTCGACCTGCGCCGGAGCCTTGTCGACCACTTCAATGTCCAGATCGGTGGCCCGGAACTGCGCCACATCGCCTTCAGCCTCAATCAGCACGTTGGCAAGTATGGGAATGGTATTGCGGCGTTCCACTACGGATTGGGCCTGCGAAACGGCCTTGAGAAGGGTGCCGCGTTCGATGCTGATCTTCATACCCTCAGTTCCTCTGACTTGCGTACCGACATGGGCGGGACTGGCACGTTAGCGGTTCCACCCTGAGGCACAAGGATTTTTTACGGATTTCTGGGTTGGAATACCCCAAGCGTCAAGGGCAGCGTGCCCGGCAGGCATCAGTTCTGGTCCAACCGTGGAAAAATGCGCACAAGAAAATGCCCCGGAAGGTATGTCCGGGGCATTTTCTTACAATGCAGGCGCGGATCAGGCTTCGAGCGCCCGGCGCAGCATTTCCACATCTTCAGCGATCTGACCATCGGTCAACTTCAGCTCTTCGATGCGTTTCACACCATGCATGACTGTTGTATGGTCCCGCCCACCAAAACGGCGGCCAATCTCTGGCAAAGAGCGACTGGTGAGCTGTTTGCATAGATACATCGCCACCTGACGCGGACGCGCGTAAGAGCGCAGGCGCTTGGGGCCGATGATATCAGAAAGGCGAATGTTGTAGTACTCGGACACTTTCCGCTGAATCTCTTCAACGGTGATTTTGCGTTCCGAGGCCCGCAGCACATCTGCCAGACAATCCTGCGTCAACTCCATATCGATCTCGCGACCAACCAGCGAAGCGAAGGCGAATAGGCGAGTCAGAGCGCCTTCCAGCACACGGACATTGGTCGAGATACGATGGGCCAGGAATTCCAGAACACCGTCGGCAATCGACAGATCGGGATACGAACTGCTGTATTGCTGAACCTTGTTCTGCAGGATGCCCAGCCGCAGTTCATAATCGGTCGGGTGCAGGTCAACCACCAAGCCACATTGCAGGCGCGACTTCACACGGTCTTCCAGATCCTTGATCTCACCCGGAGCGCGGTCGGCCGAAATGATGATCTGCTTGTTCTGATCCACCAGCGCATTGAAGGTGTGAAAGAACTCTTCCTGGGTCGAATCCTTGCCCGCGATGAATTGCACGTCATCCACCATCAACACATCGACCGACCGGAACAGGTGTTTGAAATCCATCATCCGGCGTTCGCGCAGGGCCTGAACAAAGCGATACATGAATTGCTCGGCGGACAGGTAGAGCACGTTCAACTCAGGATGCTTAGTTTTCAGTTCCCATGCGATGGCGTGCATCAGGTGGGTTTTACCCAAACCAACGCCGCCATACAGAACCAGCGGGTTGAACGTCACGGGACCACCTTCCGACACTCGGCGCGCGGCGGCATGGGCCAGTTCGTTGGGTTTGCCCACAACAAAACTGTCAAAGGTAAAGCGGGAATCCAGCGGCGCGGCCTGCAGCGAATCCAGTGCATCTTGCGCAACTTCCGTCACAGGTGCGGTAACGCGTTCCGGATCTGCTGCACGGGTCGCCGGAACCGTCGGCTTCGGACGTGCCGGGGAATTTGCAGCAACATGGAAATCCAGTCGCTGTACAGTTTCACCCGCTGTGTTCAGCTCATACAAGATAAGGTCTGCAAAATTCTGACTGACGTAGTTGCCCATAAAATTGGTCGGCACGGAAAAGACCGCTACGCCATTCTGCAGCTCCTTGAATTCCAAAGGCTCGATCCAGGTAGTGTAATTGTTCCGACCAACAGCCTTCAGCAACTTGTTTCGCAATAGTCCCCATTTCTCTTGTGTCATTCAGCGCCTCACGCATCCCATTCTTATTGGCCTGTCGGCCTTATTCATACAACCCGGTAGCCCGGTTAAGAATTCACACGCTCAAAGCTATCCCGTCGCCAAACCTGACCGGTTTGGCGGGATGTCTTCACGAATACGCGCATGTCCGGAAGTAGACGCTCGGCAATAGGCGAGCGTCCGGAAACCGGGCTGCATTTCGTACTCTCATTTTATTAGACAGGGCCGAGAGTACCGGGTTTATCCCGGAGTTCACGGCAGATCGGCAGCCTGACAACAGCCAGTCGTCGACAACTTCTTCCAATCGCCCTGATGCCCGTCAGTCCGACCAGAGAAACAGCCTGTCCCCCCAAGCGAGTGAATCGCTGACATCAGTGGTAGCAAGATGGGATAGGGCCCGGCAACGAAACTCTGATATTGACTCGGTTCTTTGACCGAAAGAATCTCTCAGATTTGTGAAGGCGCGGTTTTCGGGCAACACGAAAAAAGGCGCCGCTCTACGCGACGCCCTGAATATTATATCAGCCCTGCTGACATGACCCGTGGTCAATCTGAGGCATTAGCCCAGTGCTTTGACGCGTGCCGACAGGCGCGACATCTTGCGGGCTGCGGTGTTCTTGTGGAACACACCTTTGGTGACGCCGCGCATCAGTTCAGGCTGAGCCGCACGCAGAGCATCGGTTGCCGCGCCCTTGTCACCAGAAGCAATCGCTTCTTCGACTTTGCGCAGATAGGTACGGATGCGCGAACGACGCGCTTTGTTGATTGCGAAACGCTTTTCGTTCTGACGTGCGCGTTTCTTTGCCTGGGGCGAATTTGCCATGTGTTTCTGACCTTCGTTCGGTACGGTTATCTTGGGTTGCGCGCCACGGACATATCCGCACCGGATCAGAAATCACGAGTGTGAGTCGGGCCAAGCGGGCCGCACGCGCATGTATAGCGGGGGTCTCTACCCAAGTTTTCAGTGTTTGCCAAGCCGATTCTTCCCGTCGGGGCTTTGGCCACAAAAAAGGCGGGCTGGGCCCGCCTGCTTTGTATCCGCTAAGTTTGGCTTACTTGTCGCGGAACTGCGCCGCGCGCTTTTCAAGGAAAGCTGCCATGCCTTCCTTTTGATCTTCTGTCGCGAACATCGAATGGAACACGCGGCGTTCGAACAACATGCCTTCGCTCAGCGGAAGTTCATAGCTGCGATTCACCGCCTCTTTGGCCGCCATCGCGGTCAGTTGCGATTTCTCGGCAATCTTCTGGGCGGCGCCAACGGCCTCTTCGATCAGCTTCTTGGCCGGAACCACACGGCTGACCAGCCCGGCGCGCTCGGCCTCTTCGGCGTCCATAAAACGACCGGTCAGATTCATGTCCATCGACTTGGACTTGCCCACGAACCGCGTCAGGCGCTGGCTGCCGCCCAGACCGGCAATAACGCCCAGATTGATTTCGGGTTGCCCGAATTTGGCCGTGTCCGCCGCGATGATGAAATCGCACAGCATCGCCAATTCGCATCCGCCGCCCAGCGCATAACCTGCAACAGCCGCAATGACCGGCTTGCGAATCGCCGAAACCCGATCATTGGCATCGGCAAACAGGTTCACGTTGTAGACGTCCACAAAACTCATCTCGGACATTTCCTTGATGTCCGCGCCTGCGGCAAAAGCCTTGTCCGATCCGGTGATCACGATGCACCGCACCTTGTCGTTGCTGTCTGCATCTTCCAGCGCCTCGCACAGCTCACCCAGCAATTGGGTGTTCAGCGCGTTCATCGCGTCCGGTCGATTGAGCTTGATAAGGGCGACGTGGTCTTCGATTTCGACGATGATCGTCTCAAAAGCCATGAGGTGTAAGCTTCCGGTTGTTCCGTTCAAGTACGATTCCTTACCACGCGAAAAACTTGGATCAAGTTATCTTTGGCATTGCGCACAATAGAAGGATGAGCGACCGGACTGGGTGATTCTCTTGATTGCGGCGCCACAGCCCTCTGTCCGGCAGGGCTCTCCCTCGCGCCCATAGACGTCAAAGCTGTGCTGAAAATATCCAAGTTCTCCATCGGCTTGGCGAAAATCCCGCAGGGATGAGCCACCCGCTTCGATGGCGTCCTGCAACACCTGCCGGATGATCGGAACCAAAGCAGCGACACGTGATGCCGAAATTTGTCCGGCTTTGCGACGTGGCGACACCTTGCCGCGATAAAGCGCCTCACAGACATAGATATTCCCCAATCCGGCAACGATTCCCTGATCCAACAGCGCCGATTTAACCGGTGTGTTCTTTCCATTGAATGCGTCGATCAGGTGTTGTTCGTGGAAATCATTGCCCAAAGGTTCTGGCCCCAGAACCGACAGCAGCTTGTGATCTTCGGCCGTTGCTGTCGGCAGCAGGTCCATAGCACCGAACCGACGCGGGTCATTGAATGTCACGCGGGCACCGTTAGCCATGTGAAAAACGACGTGGTCATGTTTCTCAGGCATCGGATGCTCATGCACAAACTGCCCCAACGGATCGCCCGACACCGTCATGCGGCCCGACATGCCCAGATGGATCAGCAGCGTCTCGCCACTGGTGAGATCTGCCAGAATGTATTTCGACCGCCGTCGCAAACGATCCACCCGCTGCCCGGTTAACCGCTCGGCCATGCGCTCGGGGAACGGCCAGCGCAGATCAGGGCGATTCACATCGGCCTTTTCGATGACCACCCCTTCCATCGCAGGACTCAGGCCGCGTCTTACTGTCTCGACCTCGGGCAATTCCGGCATTACACGGCTCCTAATTCAAAGGGCCGCATTGTGCCCGTCTCTCTTGGCCCTATAACAGAGACGAAATTCGACAAACGGCAAGGCAAATGTCCGACAACAGCGACAAGACCACTCATTTCGGGTTCGAAACCGTGCGCGAGGCCGACAAGGCCGGGCGCGTGCAGGGCGTGTTCAACTCGGTTGCCTCGAAATATGACGTTATGAACGATGTCATGTCGATGGGCATCCACCGGGTCTGGAAAGACGCGATGATGGACTGGCTGGCACCGCGTCCCGGCCAACGTCTTCTGGACGTGGCGGGCGGCACGGGCGACATCTCCTTCCGCTTCCTCAAACGCGCAGGCCATGGCCACGCCACCGTTCTGGACCTGACCGAACCGATGCTTGTCGAAGGCCGCCAACGCGCCGAGGCAGATCAGATGTCGGACAGCCTGAACTGGGTGGTCGGCGATGCCATGGCCCTGCCGTTCGAAAACAACACGTTTGATGTCTACACGATCTCTTTTGGCATCCGGAACGTGACCCGCCCGCAAGACGCCCTGAACGAAGCTTACCGCGTGTTGAAACCCGGTGGCCGTCTGATGGTTCTGGAGTTCAGTCAGCTGCCCAATGACGGGCTGCAAAAGCTCTATGATCTCTACAGCTTCAACGTCATCCCCCGCATGGGCAAGCTGATCGCCAACGATTATGACAGCTACCAGTACCTGGTGGAATCGATCCGCAATTTCCCCGGTCAAGAGACATTTCTGGGCATGGTCCGCACCGCGGGCTTCGAGAACGCCAAATACCGAAACCTGAGCATGGGCATCGCCGCGCTGCATTCCGGCTGGAAAATCTGATGCGTGGCCCTCACAACATCATCCGCCTGATACGCACAGGCGCCACTTTGGAGCGCACCGGAGCCATGAACGTGGTGCTGGACGCCTTTGAGGCCCCCCGGTCGCTGCGGTTTGTTGCCCATGCGTTGGGCAAACCGTTCCAATGGCTGGGCTACAAAGGCGATCCTGATATGCCACCGGCCACCCGTGCCCTGACGGCGCTGGGTCCGGCCTACATCAAGTTCGGTCAGGTGCTGTCTACCCGCCCCGATGTTGTCGGCAACGAACTGGCCGAGCAGTTGCGCGTGCTTCAGGACAAATTGCCCCCATTCTCCAAATCTGAAGCCATGGCCGAGGTGGAAAAGGAACTGGGTCAGCCTGTCGCCGAGATCTTCAGTGAATTCAGTGAACCAATTGCCGCAGCATCAATCGCGCAAGTCCATAAAGCCAAACTGGTCAGCAACGGTGAGGATGTAGCCGTCAAGGTCCTTCGCCCCAATATTGAACGCGCCTTTCGTAAGGATGTGGACGCGTTCTATTTCGCGGCCCGAATCGTGCAGCTTTTTGCCCCTGGCGCGCGCCGCTTGCGCCCGATGGAGGTTATCGAACATTTCGATGGCGTTGTCCGAGGTGAACTTGATCTGCGGCTGGAAAGCTCCGCTGCATCGGAATACGCCGCGAATACCAAGGATGATGCCGGGTTCTGGCTGCCACCTGTGGTATGGTCCCTTTCAGCCCGTCGTGTCATGACGCTCAGCTGGGCCGACGGTATTCCGCTGGGCGATAACGCCGCACTTGATGCGGCAGGTCATAACCGCCGCGATCTGGCCGAACGTGTGCTGCGCCTGTTCTTGCTGCACGCCCTGCGTGACGGCTATTTCCACGCCGACATGCACCAGGGCAACCTGAAGGTCGCCGCGAACGGTGACATCATCGCCTATGATTACGGCATCATGGGTCATATCGACGAATATACCCGCCGGGTCTATGCCGAGATTCTCTTTGGCTTCATCCGCCGCGACTACAAGCGTGTGGCCGAGGTGCATTTCGAAGCGGGCTATGTCCCCGCCAACCGGGACGTGGATGAATTCGCCCGCGCCCTGCGCGCGGTCGGTGAACCCATTTTCGGGATGGATGCCTCTCACATCTCGATGGGCCGCCTGCTGAACTACCTCTTCGAGGTGACAGAACGGTTCGGCATGGAAACTAGAACCGAACTGATCCTGCTGCAACGCACGATGGTGGTGGTTGAAGGCGTGGCGCGCTCACTCGACGATCACATGAACATCTGGGAGGTCGCCCGCCCGGTGGTCGAAGACTATATCAAACGCTCTATCGGTCCACGCGCCGCTCTACGGGATTTTGGAAAAACCGCAATGGTTCTTGCCCGTTTCGGCCCGCGCCTGCCGGCACTCGTCGAAAACGCGCTGATTGCGCAAACCCAAAAAGACGATCAGAAGAACAATGGCCTTGGCACGTATGTCTTACCTGCGGTTCTCGGCGCCGGGTTCGGCATAGCCGCTACGCTGATTGCCATAGCACTCAGCTAAGGCAAACCCGCCCGCTTCATCTGGCCATAAATATCCTCGGGGGGAATTGCGCCGCGGCGCGATGGGGGGCAGACGCCCCCCTCCCCCGGTCCGGCTCAGAGCCGCTCTATGGCAAGTGCAATCCCCTGACCACCGCCAATGCACATGGTGATCAAAGCTTTTGATCCACCCGTACGCTCCAACTCATACAGCGCTTTCAAGGTGATGATCGCGCCGGTTGCGCCAACCGGATGGCCGAGGGCAATGGCACCCCCATTCGGGTTCACCTTGGCGGCGTCCAGACCGAGTTCCTGATTCACAGCCAGTGCTTGTGCGGCAAAGGCTTCGTTGCTTTCGATCACATCGAAATCGCCAGCCGACAAACCCGTCTTCTTGAACAGGTTTTGAACAGCCGGGACCGGGCCAATACCCATAACCTCGGGCCGCACGCCGGCATGGGCATAGCCGATCACTCGTGCTTTTGGTTTCAGACCAGCTTTCTCTGCCGCGCTCGCCGTTGCCAGAACCATCGCCGCTGCACCGTCATTGATGCCCGACGCGTTCCCTGCCGTCACGCGCCCGTCTTTCTTGAATACCGGCCTCAAGCCTGCCAGCGCCTCTGCCGTCGTTGCTTTGGGGTGTTCATCGACCTTGAAATCGACCATGTCTCGCTTGACCTTGACCTGCACCGGCGCGATTTGGTTTTCGAAAAATCCCCCCTCAATCGCAGCAGCCGCACGGGTCTGGCTGGTCATGGCAAACTCATCCATCTGTTCACGGCTGATCTGGTGTTCATCCGCCACATTTTCGGCCGTGATACCCATATGCCCTGTGCCAAACGGGCAATTCAGCGCGCCCAGCATCATATCCAGCGAAGAAACGTCGCCCATCTTCGCGCCCCAACGCGCCTGAGGAACAATGTAAGGGCTACGCGACATGCTCTCGGCACCGCCCGCCACGGCAAACTCTGCGTCGCCCAGCATCAAGGACTGCACTGCGGATACGATAGCCTGAGCCCCGGAACCACACAGACGGTTTACGTTCATCGCCGGTGTACCGTTGGGAATACCCGCCTGCATCGCGGCCACACGCGACAAATACATGTCACGTGGTTCGGTGTTGATGACATGACCAAAGACAACACTGCCGATCTGCGCGCCTTCGACACCCGAGCGTTCAAGGGCCGCTTCCGTTGCAACAGTGGCCAGATCAATCGGAGCCGTTGAGGCCAAAGTGCCGCCAAATGTGCCGATGGCGGTACGCGCGCCATCCAGAATCACTACGTCAGTCATGTTTTCTCCTCCAAAACCCGCGCGCATTATGCACGTGCAGCATGATCTTCAAATTTGACTCACTGTCACGCCCGGAATTGACATTACGTTGCGCAACACGCATGGATTCCGTCATGACGGAAAATACAGACGATATCCTGAACCTTTTACCTGCACGCCTGAAAGAAGCGCGTCGGGCCAAAGGGCTATCCCTCGAGGCAGTTGCGAACCTCAGCGGCGTTTCCCGGTCCATGGTCAGCCAGATTGAGCGCGGAGAAAGCAGCCCTACGATCTCGACCCTGTGGAACCTGACCCGCGCCTTGCAGGTGGATTTTGCAGGTCTGTTGGAAGGCGCAAAAGCCAGTGACCAGATCGAGGTTCTGCGAACGTCTGAGGTCCCCAGCATCGATAATATGGGACAAAATTGCCGAATTCGCATCCTATCCCCGCCGGAAGAGGCCGGAGGGCACGAGGTCTACGATATTGAGTTTGAAGAAGGCGGAGCTTTGAACAGCCAGCCTCACGCCCGTGGCGCACGTGAACAACTGACGGTGCTGGAAGGCGCAGTCAGAGTCACGTCCGGCAGCGCCGTCTCGGACCTCAGCCAAGGAGACACCGCCCGCTATGCCGCAGACATTGCACATTCCATTTCCGCCAAAGGGCCCGCAAGAGTCTTCCTGATCGTGAAAAACGCCTGAAACTGGCAGATTTCCGCCTTCACGGAAAATTTTCCTCCATATTGTAATTCCCCTATTTGGGAAATTCATCCGCTATGTTAGATGTGCGACTCAGTTGAACGGAGGTCGCCATGGCAGATGCATTCATGTCCCACATCACGGACACACTCGCGCAGATCGAATCCGAAGGATTGTACAAGCGCGAACGAATGATCACCTCGCCTCAGGGCGGTGAGATTACGGTAGGCGAAAAACAGGTCATCAACCTGTGCGCCAATAACTATCTGGGTCTGGCCGATCACCCCGCGCTGATCGATGCCGCGACGAAGGCTATGGGTCCAAAAGGCTTTGGCATGGCCTCGGTTCGGTTCATCTGCGGCACGCAGGATATTCACCGCGACTTGGAACAGAAACTGGCGGCATTCCTGAACAAGGACGACACCATCCTTTTTGCTGCCTGTTTCGATGCCAATGGTGGTCTTTTTGAACCGCTGCTCGGGCCCGAAGATGCCATTATCTCGGACAGTCTGAACCATGCCTCGATCATCGACGGGGTACGCCTGTGCAAGGCCAAGCGCTATCGCTATCTGAACAATGACATGAACGACCTCGAAGCCTGGTTGAAACAGGCGCGCGAGGATGGCGCACGGCATATCATGATTGCGACCGACGGCGTATTTTCGATGGATGGCTATCTGGCCAATCTGCCGAAAGTCCGCGAGTTGGCTGACCAGTATGATGCAATTGTCATGGTCGATGACTGCCATGCCACCGGCTTTATGGGGCCAAACGGAGCAGGCACGCCGGATCACTTCGGCGTCGACGTGGACATTCTGACGGGCACTTTGGGCAAGGCACTTGGGGGGGCAATCGGCGGTTACATCGCCGGGCCGCAGCCAGTGATCGACCTGCTGCGGCAGCGGGCGCGGCCCTATCTGTTCTCGAATTCGCTGCCGCCCTCCATCGTCGCCGCCGGGCTGGAAGCGATCCGCCTGGTCG
Source organism: Ruegeria sp. CDSA079 (assembly GCF_059612245.1). Classification (NCBI taxonomy): domain Bacteria; kingdom Pseudomonadati; phylum Pseudomonadota; class Alphaproteobacteria; order Rhodobacterales; family Roseobacteraceae; genus Ruegeria; species Ruegeria sp. CDSA079. Next base: position 52,108 of record NZ_JBXWQF010000012.1, read on the forward strand.
AAGAAGGTGCCATGCTGCGCGCCCAGTTGTTCGGAAACGCCAAATACTGGCGCGCCGGGTTGGAAAAGCTGGGCTTTGACCTGCTGCCCGGTGAGCACCCGATCATCCCGGTGATGCTGGGTGAGGCTGCGCTGGCACAGGAAATGGCATCACGATTGTTCGACGAGGGCGTTTACGTTTCAGGCTTCTTCTTTCCGGTCGTCCCACGCGGGCAAGCACGGATCAGAACGCAGATGAATGCGGCGCTCACAAAGGATGAACTGGATCGCGCCTTGGCGGCCTTTGGCAAGGTTGGCACGGAACTCGGGGTCATCGAATGATCCTGCCGTCGGTCATAGACGCAATCGGCAACACCCCAATGGTCGAGTTGTCGCGTCTGTGTGCCCGGCTAAATCTGAACGGGCGTATCGTCGCCAAGCTGGATTACTTGCTGCCCGGTTTCTCGAAGAAAGATCGGGCTGCAAGGTCCATCATCGAAATGGCCCGTGCGGATGGTACGCTTGCGCCGGGACAAACTGTGGTCGAGCTGACATCCGGCAACATGGGCACAGGGCTCGCGATTGTGTGTGGTATCCTCGGACACCCTTTCATCGCGGTCATGAGTGCCGGTAACTCAGTCGAGCGCGCGCGCATGATGCGAGCCCTTGGGGCACAAGTGATCATTGTGCCCCAAGCCCCCGGCAGCAAGCCAGGTGAAGTCTCGGGGGCTGATCTTGAACTGGTCGATGCCGAGGCGAAGCGTATCACAACCGAACGCAATGCGTTTCGCGCCGATCAATTCGGGCATGCAGGAAACCCCAAAGCCCATGAAACAGGAACCGGACCCGAGATTTGGGCGCAGTCCGAAGGTGCCGTCACCGCGTTTTGCGATTTTGCCGGATCCGGCGGCACGCTGGCGGGTGCCGCAAAGTTCCTAAACCGACATGGCGTGCGCTGCTATGCCGTTGAACCCGAAGGCGCACGGGCCCTCGCCGGTGAAAGGATTTCGACCCCCGACCACCCCATACAGGGTGGCGGATATGCCATGAGTGAACTGGTGCATATGAATGGCACCGCACTTGCCGGACATCTCGCTGTGTCCGGAGAGGCTGCGCGGGAATGTGCGCGACTTCTGGCCCGTACCGAAGGAATATTCGCCGGCTACTCGGCAGGTGCGAACCTTTCTGCCGCAATAGAGCTGCTTCGCGGCCCTGAAGAGGGCGGCTGCATCGCAACCGTCATGTGCGACAGCGGCTTGAAATACCTTTCGACCGATTTGTGGGAGTAACAAAATGCGACCCAACACGATGAAAGCACTGGAGAAATCCAAGCCCCGGGAAGGGCTGTGGATGGTTCAGGCCCCGGTTCCCGAAATTGGCGCAGAAGAGGTGCTGATCAAGATCAACAAGACTGGTATATGCGGCACCGATATCCATATCTGGAACTGGGATGATTGGGCTGCCGCCACTGTGCCGGTCCCGATGATCACGGGCCACGAATTCGCCGGAGAGATCGTGGAAATAGGGCGCAACGTAACCGGGTTTGAGATCGGCCAACGGTGTTCCGGAGAGGGTCATCTGATCACGACTGACAGTAGACAGAGCCGCGCAGGAAAGTTCCACCTCGACCCCGGCACGCGCGGGATAGGCGTGAACGAACAGGGGGCTTTTGCACAATATCTGAAACTTCCCGCCTTCAACGTTGTGCCTCTGCCGGATGACGTGCCGGATGAAATCGGTGCCATCCTCGACCCTTTGGGCAATGCTGTTCATACGGCGCTGAGTTTCGATCTGCTTGGCGAAGATGTTCTGATCACCGGCGCTGGACCGATTGGTATCATGGCCGCAGCCGTCGCCCGTCATGCAGGCGCGCGTCACGTGGTGATCACCGACATCAACCCCGACCGTCTGAAACTGGCCGAGCATGTGGTGCCAACCGTCCGCACTGTCGACGTGTCCAAGGAAGATTTGCAAGATGTCGTCACAGAATTGGGCATGAAGGAAGGCTTTGACGTTGGTCTGGAAATGTCTGGTTCTCAAGCGGCGCTGGACCAGATGGTTGAGGCATTGGTGATGGGTGGGAAAATCGCTTTGCTGGGGATTCCGCCGGGTAGATCTCCGGTCGATTGGTCGCGCATCGTGTTCAAGGCCATCACCATCAAGGGTGTCTACGGGCGTGAAATGTTCGAGACCTGGTACAAGATGATCGCCATGTTGCAAAACGGGCTGGATGTATCCCGTGTGATCACGCACCGAGTCAAGGTCGATGAATTCGCTCAAGGCTTTGCAGCTATGAAATCCGGGCAGTCCGGCAAGGTTGTTTTGGATTGGACCTAAGGCTCTGGAACTGCGCGGGATTTGACCCTAAACAGAGGTAAACCCGCGTTGGAGGAGCATATGGGCGACAAGGATGACAGGTTTCTGGAACGCGGGATCGAGGACTCGCTGGTCACTGACTTCGCGCAGACCCATCGCAAAAGCTATGGTGATTTCCTTCAGCTCAAAACGCTGCTGAACCTGCAAAAGACCTTTCAGGACCCCGCGCACCCCGATGAGATGCTGTTCATCATCATCCATCAGGTCAGTGAGCTGTGGCTGAAACTGATGCATCACCAACTGGTCGAAGTGCGCCGGTTTCTGCAGCAGGATGAGTTTGGCCCGGCCATGAAGAACCTGGATCGGATCAAGGCGATCCAGAGACAGTTGATCGCGGCCTGGGAAACCCTGCTGACCATGACGCCCGCCGATTACATGACGTTCCGGCAAGCTTTGGGCAACTCTTCGGGATTTCAGAGCTATGGGTATCGGCAAATCGAGTTCATTCTGGGCAACAAGGATCCTTCGACCCTGAAAGTGCACCAGCATGACCCCGAGGTGATGGAGATGCTGAATGCCGCCCTAACCAAACCGTCGCTTTATGACGAAGTGCTGCATATGCTGGCCCGTCAGGGATTCGATATGCCCGCGGAACTGATCGAACGCGACTATGCCCAGCCTTACTCTGGTGATCCACGCGTGGTGCAGATCTGGGTCGAAGTGTTCCGCAATACGGACAAGTACTGGGATCTGTATGCACTGGCTGAAAAACTGATGGACGTGGAAAGCCTGTTTCAGCGTTGGCGCTTTGACCACGCCACAGCCGTTGAACGCGTGATCGGGATGCAACCGGGTACCGGGGGGTCCAGCGGCGTCGCCTTTTTGCGCAAAGCACTTGAACTGCGATTTTTCCACGACCTCTATGATATGCGCACCGAACTTATGTATAGCGAGCAGGGCTGAAACATGCTGTATCGTGGTTTTTCGCAAACCGAGCTGGAACAGGAATATTCCCCAAGCACGATGATCGGCGGCGACCTGTCACCTTATCTTGCAAGCTATCAGGCGCTGAGCGCGCAGGCGCGGTCAGAGTTTCCCGTGCAGGAAAAGCTGGCTTATGGCGACAGCCCGAACCAGGTTCTGGATTACTTTCCAGCAAAAGGGGCAGGCGCACCGCTGCATGTCTTCATTCACGGCGGCTATTGGCAGGCGCTCAGCCAACGCGAGTCGGCGATGATGGCCCCGGTGCTGATTGAGGCAGAACACTCATTTGCAACCCTGAACTACACACTCGCCCCGGACGCGCGGATCGGCGAGATGATCGAGGAATGCCGTGACGCGCTGTTGTGGCTGGCGGCTCAGGCCGGAACGCTTGGGTTCGATCCCTCGAGGATCACCTTGTCAGGGCACAGTGCCGGAGCGCACCTGGCGGCGATGATCATGGCGACCTCGTCTGACGCGCTGGCCAAAGCAGGGCTGCGGATTCGGGATGTGATTCTAATCAGCGGTATTTACGATCTGGAGCCTATAAGCCTGATGTCTGTAAACGACCCGCTGCAATTGACACCGGTTGAAGTGAACGACCTCTCGCCCATTCGAAACCTGCCCCGACCCGGGCCACGCTATTACGTGACAGTGGCCGAACGGGACACTCCCGAGTTCATCCGCCAAAGCCGCGACTATGCGGAACGGCTGCGCAAGGCCGGGCATTCCGTCAGCTTCGATCTGAAAAAAGGGATGCAGCATTTTGATATCATCATGCATTCAGAAACGTTTCTGCCCACATCTCGCTAGTCACACGTGTTGGACGTCTGTCAAATCTGACCTTTGCTTCTAAATCGGAAGCAACCACCACGAATCGGAAAATTGTGGCTGAAACAAGATGGTCCGGTTCGAGCCCGTAGCAGACGCTCTCTTCAGACCGTGCTATCATTCTGGTGAAGAGGTTTTCAGTCGATGAACACTCCATCGGGCTGACCATTTAGACCCACTCGCAATCGCGTTGGGTTCAATGTTGCCAACACGAGCGGAAATCTACGCTGGTGCTCCTCAACACACGGGAATCTGACATGAAAGAAAGAGACCTCAAGCATTTACGCGAAACCATCAGGATAGCGCGGGAAAGCCGTGAGGCTGGCAATCATCCCTTTGGTTCGACTCTGGTCGGTCCAAACGGAGAGATTCTTATCCGTACCGGCAATAGCTATCGAAAGGACAAGGGTGTCGGCCATGCTGAATTGAATGTCGCCCGGCAGGCGAGTCGTCTCTATGATCCTGAATTCCTCGAAAAATGCACGCTATACACCTCTGTAGAACCTTGCTGCATGTGCGCGGGAGCCTGTTACTGGGCCGGAATCGGCACGGTCGTCTACGGCATGACCGAAAAGCGCCTGGCGGTATTGACGGGCGACAATCCGGAAAACTTAACGCTGAATCTGTCCTGCGAGACCGTCTTCAGCGCAGGCCAACGTACCGTCGAAACCCGTGGTCCCTACAGCGAAATTGAGGACGAAGTCGCCAAGGGTCACCGAGGTTTTTGGCAATAGAGTCGGCAGTCTGGACCGAAAGAGAGGGATTGGCGGGGATTCGAAAAACGGATCGACCCTTTACGATGGCCGCTGTGTCCCTCAGAGCGGACACTAGGTTAGACGACTGGGCGTTTAAGCCAGGATTGTAAGGTGCTTGGTACTGACGAAGCCCAGAAATACGCAGGCTTACGATCGAGTTTTCGCAACCTTCAAAATAAAAAACAGCGACCCAATCGAGCCGCTGTTTTCAATCACTAATCCCGAACCACATCAGTCCAGCGTCCGGGTGACCTCTTCGCGTTCGAAGATTTCGATCACGTCGCCCTGGCGGATATCGTCGTAGTTCTCGAACGCCATACCGCATTCCTGACCCGACTGAACCTCGGCCACTTCGTCCTTGAAGCGCTTGAGTGTCTTCAGCGTGCCTTCGTGGATCACCACGTTGTCGCGCAGCAGGCGGACGCCTGCGGAACGGCGGGCAACGCCTTCGGTGACCAGACAGCCGGCAACCTTGCCAACACCGGTAACCTTGAAGACTTCGCGAATCTCGGCATACCCGATGAACTTCTCGCGGATTTCGGCGCTCAGCAGACCGGATGCAGCGGCTTTCACGTCATCCACAAGGTCATAGATCACCGAGTAATAACGAATCTCGACACCCTTCTGGTTCGCGGTGTTCCGCGCCGACGCATTGGCACGCACGTTGAAGCCAAGGATCGGCGCACCGGATGCTTCGGCCAGGCCGACATCGGTTTCGGTAATTGCACCTACGCCCGAGTGCAGCACGCGCACGCGCACTTCGTCGTTGCCGATCTTCTCCATCGCCTGAACGATGGCCTCAGCCGAGCCTTGAACGTCTGCTTTCATCAGAATTGGCAGTTCGTCGACATTCTCGTCTTCCTTGGCCTTCTGCATCAGTTGCTCAAGGGTGGTCGCGGCACCGGCGGCGGCGCGTTTGTCCTTGGCGGCTTGCTCGCGGTACTCGGCGATCTCACGAGCTTGTGCTTCGGTCTCGGTCACGTTCAGAACGTCACCAGCCTCTGGCGTGCCGTTCAGACCCAGAACCTCGACCGGGACCGATGGGCCAGCTTCCTTGACGCGGTCACCCTTGTCATTGATCAGCGCGCGGACCTTACCGTATTGCTCACCCACGACGAAGATATCGCCCTGGCGCAGCGTGCCGTTCTGAACCAGAACGGTGGCCACGGGGCCACGGCCCACATCCAGCTGCGCCTCAATCACGGCCCCTTGGGCGGCGCGATTCGGGTTGGCTTTCAGCTCCAGAATCTCTGATTGCAGCGCGATGGCTTCCAGCAGTTCGTCCAGACCCTGACCGGTGATGGCGGACACTTCAACGTCCTGAACCTCACCCGACATTTTCTCAACTATCACTTCGTGTTGTAGCAGATCGGTGCGCACCTTGTCCGGGTTCGCACCAGGCTTGTCGACCTTGTTGATCGCCACGATCATCGGCACTTCAGCCGCTTTGGCGTGATTGATCGCCTCGATCGTCTGCGGCATCACCGCGTCGTCGGCAGCGACAACTAAAACCACGATATCCGTCACCTGAGCCCCGCGCGAACGCATCGAGGTAAAGGCCGCGTGGCCCGGTGTATCCAGGAAGGTCAGCGTTGTGCCACCATCGGTTTTCACCTGATAGGCGCCGATATGCTGAGTAATGCCGCCAGCTTCGCCCGCCACGACACGTGCGTCGCGGATTGCATCCAGAAGCGAGGTCTTACCGTGGTCGACGTGACCCATGATGGTGATGACCGGAGGACGCGGCTTCAGATCAGCATCGTCGTCTTCGACTTCTTTGATGACGTCCTCGACATCCGAATCAGAGACACGGGTCACCTTGTGGCCAAATTCTTCGATGATCAACTCAGCCGTGTCGGCATCGATGGTTTGGTTCTGCGTTACCATCATGCCCATGTTCATCAGCGATTTGACAACATCGGCCACGCGCTCGGCCATACGGTTCGCCAACTCGGAGACCGTAATGGCCTCGGGCAACTGAACGTCACGAATAACCTTTTCCCGCTCAACCGCGCCGCCCATGGCTTTCTGGCGCGCACGCTCTTGCTTGCGCTTCATCGCAGCCATTGAGCGTTGGCGGTTGCCTTCGCCACCGGTGGCCTGACCCAGTGTCAGCTTGCCGGACCGACGGTTGTCATCACGGCCTTTACCACGATTGCCGCGTTGCTCACGCTCGCGATCGTTTTTCCGAGGCGTTGCAGCCGGTGCAGGCTTGTTGGCCGGGCTGCGGGGTGCAGCGGCCTTGGGCTCTGCCGGGGCAGCAGGCGCAGCAGCGCGTTGGGCAGCAATTTCAGCCTCTTTGCGCTTGCGTTCTTCTTCTTCGGCCTTGGCGCGGGCACGTTCTTCGGCTTCACGCTGTTCGCGTTCCTTGGCTTCCTGTTCCGCACGGCGGCGGGCGCGCTCTTCTTCGCGCGCTTTTTCAGCGGCTTCGCGGGCGGCGGCCTCTTCAGCCTCGCGCGCCTTGGCTGCTTGCAGCGCTTTCATGCGGCGCGCCATTTCCGCGTCGGAAATACCCGCAGGGCGACGCGACGGATCACCCGAAGGTGCAGCACCGCCACCCGGCTTTGCCGCGCCCGGCTTGGGGACCACCACGCGCTTGCGTTTGGTTTCCACCACGACATTCTTGGTGCGTCCGTGGCTGAAACTCTGTTTCACATTTCCGGGGCGTGCCCCGCCACGAAGACCCAATGTCTTTTTGCCGTCACTATCGCTCATAAAGCTTCTTACCCTTCCGTGCGGCCCTTGCCGCCGTCATCCGTTTCGCGCAAGCCACGCAGGCGCTGCGCTTCCTCTACAACACGTTTGGCGAGTCCGCCAGAGGCCAAGGCCGCATGAATCACCGTTTGGCGCCCAAATGCCTGCCCTAATTCGTCTGCCGTCAGCCAACCGATGTATTTTCCGAAGTGCGGCGTGCTGAGTTTGGACTTGCCGCGCCCCGATCCATCAATGGCCTGAAGCAGCACTTGCGCCTCTTCCCGGTCCAGCCACGTCTTAACCTTTTCATACCCGGCAACTGCATCGCCGGACTTGCGCGCCAGGCTGAGCAACTCAACCACACGGCGCGCGATCTGCTTTTCGACCTCTTCGGTCAGGTCCTGTGGCACACTCACCTGCGCCTTGAACCCGCGCGCGAACAACTTCTTGCCAATGGCCTTGTCCAACGCGGCGCGATCTGCCGCCACATAGACCCCGCGTCCCGGCAATTTCGCCGCGACATCGGGAAAGACCTGACCATCCGGCCCCATCACAAAGCGGATCAACCCATATTTGGGCTGGACCTCGCCCGTGGCGATGCACTTGCGTTCAGGTCCTTCAGACCGATCCTTATGGACGCCACCGCGACCCATACGCGCCACCCCACCCGAGGCCCGAAATCAGGCCCCGACCTCCTCGTCTTCTACGTCGCCGTCAACATCCTCTTCCGCCTGCTCCAGCTCGGCCGGATCAACCCAGCCCAACATGATGCGCGCGGTCATGACCAGATCCTGTGCCTCTTCCAGCGTCATGCTAAAAGGCTCCAGCACACCGTCATCCTTGATGCGTTCGCCATCGACTGTCGTCCAGCCACCAGCCAGTTCCCAGTCCGCGCAGGTTGCGAAGTCTTCCAAGGTCTTCACATCGTCCTTGGCCAACGCCTCTACCATCTGGGGCGTCAGACCTTCAAATTCAATAAGACTGTCCTCGGCACCCAATGCACGTGCAGCATCCAAAGCTGCCTTGGCCTGTGCTTCCAGGAATTCACGCGCGCGTGTCTGAAGCTCCTGCGCGGTACCTTCGTCAACACCGTCGATGACCAACAGTTCATCGATTTCGACATAGGCAACTTCTTCGAGGTTGGTGAACCCTTCGGAAACCAGCAGCTGTGCAAAGAATTCGTCCAGGTCCAGGCTGTCCATGAACAGCTTGGTGCGGGCCTCGAATTCCTTCTGACGACGCGCCGATTCTTCGGCTTCGGTCATGATGTCGATGTCCAGATTGGTCAGCTGGCTGGCCAGACGCACGTTCTGACCGCGGCGACCAATTGCCAGCGACAGCTGCTCTTCGGGGACAACAACTTCGATTTTGCCGGCTTCTTCGTCCAGAACCACCTTGGAGACCTCAGCGGGCTGTAGCGCGTTCACCAGGAAGGTCGGCTGATCTTCGTTCCACGGGATGATATCGATTTTCTCGCCCTGCAGCTCGTTCACAACGGCCTGCACGCGGCTACCGCGCATACCAACACAGGCCCCGACAGGGTCGATCGATCCGTCATAGGAAATCACAGCGATTTTGGCGCGTGAACCGGGGTCACGGGCCACTGCTTTGACCTCGATGATGCCATCATAGATTTCCGGCACTTCCATCTTGAACAGCTCGGCCATAAATTCGGGCGCGGTGCGCGACAGGAAGATCTGGTGGCCACGAACCTCGCGGCGGACTTCCTTGATATACGCACGCACACGGTCATTCGGGCGATAGCTTTCGCGACCGATCTTGTCGTTGCGGCGCAGAACGGCTTCGGCCCCGCCCAGATCGACTATGACGTTGCCAAATTCCTCGCGCTTGACGGCACCGTTGATGATGGTACCTGCGCGATCCTTGAATTCTTCGTACTGGCGATCCCGCTCGGCTTCGCGGACCTTCTGCAGGATAACCTGCTTGGCGGACTGAGCGGCGATTCGGCCCATTTCGACCGGGGGAACTTCTTCAACATAGACGTTTCCGACTTCGGGCGCTTCCATGTACTGACGCGCCTGCTCGACGGTCATCTCGGCCTGATAGTTTTCCAGCTCTTCATCCTCAACCACGGTGCGGACGCGGGTGAAGGTCGCCTTTCCGGTTTTGCGGTCGATGCTGACACGGATGTCCATTTCCGCGCCGTAACGGCTCTTGGCGGCACGGGCGAGCGATTCCTCCATCGCTTCGACGACCAGACCGGGGTCGATCATCTTTTCGCGGGCCACGGCCTCGGCGGTCTGCAGCAGCTCCAGCTGGTTGGCTGAGGTGATTGCCATCAGTTCGTCTCCTCTTCGGACCCTTCGGTCTCAATCTCGTCGAAAGCGTTTTCGTTCAGGGCGCCCGCGTCTTTGCGCTGGCGCAGCATTTCCTTGATCAGATCATCGGTCAGGACCAGCTTGGCATCGCTGAGCCAGTCAAATTGCAGACCGATGGTGATCGTTTCATCTCCCTCGGGGATGTTGATCAGAACCTCGTCCCCTTCGATCCCAGCCAATTCACCCTTGAACCGGCGGCGGCCGTCGATCATTTCGGCGGTCTCAACCTTGGCCTCATAGCCTTCGAACGCCTCGAAGTCCTTCAGACGAGTCAAAGGACGGTCGATACCAGGGCTGGACACCTCAAGCGTATAGGCGTCGAGGATCGGGTCCTCGACGTCCAGCGTGGCGCTGACCGCGTTCGAGATTTCCGCGCAGTCATCAACTTCGATACCGCCGTCGGGCTTGTCAGCCATGATCTGCATGGTGGTCTGCTTGCCGCTCATCAGGCGGATACGGACGAGCTCGTACCCCAGATCCTCGATCACGGGGGTTATGATCTCGGCCAGTCGCCGGTCAATGGCAGCCTTGGCTATCAGGTCGTTTGTCATCTGGTGCTCTACCCTTCAATCGGGCACAAAAAAACGGGCGCGCGGCCCGTCGAATTTTCCGGTGGAGCCTTGAACCAGAAGTCCAACGCGCCGCTGTTGAAACTGCATATACGCAGGATGGTCCGAGTCTGCAACCCCTGGCGGGTTCACAATCGGATTTACGCCATCCACCACCGTTCGGCGATACGGCCGTCGTCCAAAGCCGAGGGCCCTGCGATCTGACGTGGCATCCCGACAGCGCCAGCCACGGCAAGGGCCATGTCCGCCTCAGACGGATGGAACCGCAGACCGCGCACGTCCTGCATTTCGGCCCTGTCCGGCAACGCCGCAACGTCGACATAGCCGTCGCGCAGTGCTTCGGCCCGCACCCTGGCATCCGGAATTACGATAACTTCAATCGCATCGACCCACCCGGCCTGACCATCCTTGTAATGTCCTGCCACTCGACGTCCGAGGAAGTGTCGCCCGTCCTCGGCCCGTTCGACGCGGTAACACCCGGTGCCATTGGCGGCGTGCAACGGCGAAACAGTTTGACCTATGCGCGTGATGACAAACCGACTGTCTGCCAACATGAAGGGCAGGCCCGGATTGGCCTGAGCCAGCTCCAATCGCAGGCGATTGGGGGCCAGAACCTCGGCGCGACCAACGTCCGCCAAAACCGCCAGAATGTCCGTAACCTCCAACGGTTCTCCGTCGTGGAAGACCGCATCATCGCGCAGATCAAATGACCAGACCCGTGCTTCGGCATCGGTCTGCCACCCCGTTGCAAGCTCGCCCCGCAGCGTTCCGTCGGGCGCGATCTCGGTCAAGTTATCGAAGACAGCCCCGCGCGCCACCTGTTCCAGACTGTCGTCGCGGGGAACGGCCAGACGCAAAGTCCCGCCCTTTTTGGGCGTATCCGCCAAGGACGCGCCCGTCGCCGCCAACAGCGCCGCAGCAGCACCAGAGGCAAACAGAGCACGGCGGTCAATCCGGGTCATGCCACACCCTCCGCCACGCGATCCATGATGCGCACAAGCTCGGCGCTGATGCCGGGTTCAGACAACGCATGGCCCGCCTGCCGGACCATCTTCAACTCGGCATTTGGCCAGCGTTCGGCCAGGTTCCAGGCGGCCTGAGGCGGGCAGATCATGTCGTACCGCCCCTGTACGATGTTGCCGGGAATGTGCGCGATCCGGTCCATCTGTTCCAGAATTTGCCCATCCGTTTCCAGGAAGGCTCTGTTGATGAAATAGTGATTCTCGAGCCGCGCAAAAGTTCGGGCGTATTCGCCCGGGCTTTCACCAACCGCCCCGTTGGTATGGATCGAGGCCAGCGCATTTTCCCAATGCGACCATGCCCGCGCATACAGAATTTCGGTCGCCCGATCGCCCGAAAACAGACGCTTGTTGTATGCGGCGATGGTATCGTCCAGCTCTCCATCGGGTAGCAGAGCGGTGAATTTCTGCCAGAGCTCGGGCCAGAACCGGCCAGCTCCGCCGCCATAGAACCAATCCAGCTCGGCCTGCGTGGCCAGAAACACACCGCGCAGCACCAAACGACTGACCCGGTCAGGATGCGTCTGTGCATAGATCAGCGCCAGTGTCGCCCCCCAGCTGCCGCCAAACACGATCCACTCATCAATTTCGAACAAGTCGCGCAGACGCTCGATATCGGCGACAAGATGCCACGTCGTATTGTTTTCGACCGACGCCGTGGGTCTGGACCGACCACATCCGCGCTGATCAAACAGAATCACCCTGAAAGTGCGCGGATCGAAATAACGCCGCATCGCAGGGCTGCAGCCGCCACCCGGGCCCCCATGCAGGATGACAATCGGTATCCCATCGGGATTGCCGCATTGTTCCACATAAATACGGTGTCCATCGCCCATATCGACCACCCGCTGATCGAAAGGATCGATCGGCGGGTACAGATATTGAACTGCGCGCTTTTGGTCCGGGTACTTGTCCATTATGGCCCTATATAGTCCTTAAGCGTAAAAGAGCACACGGAGACAGGAATGCAAGCGCATCCGAACACGGTGGACCCATCCGAGATCGCAAAATTCGAGGCGATGGCGGCAGAATGGTGGGATCCCCATGGGAAATTCAAACCCCTGCACATGCTGAATCCGTGCCGTCTGGATTATATCACACAGCAGATTGCCGGAGAATTTGATCGCGATCTGAAGGCGCCGAACCCGTTCGAGGGCCTGCGCCTGCTGGATATCGGCTGCGGCGGCGGCTTGCTGAGCGAACCGATGGCCCGTTCAGGGGCCGAGGTCGTGGGTGCTGACGCTGCTGAAGGCAATCTACCTGTGGCGCGTATCCATGCGGAGCAATCCGGGCTTGAGATCGACTACCGCCACACCACGGCCGAGGACATGACTGCCGCAGGCGAGCAATTCGACGTGGTGCTGAACATGGAGGTCGTCGAGCATGTAGCCGATCCTTTAGGCTTCCTGACAGCGTCGCAGCTGCTGCTGAAACCCGGCGGGTTGTTGCTCTGCTCGACTATCAACCGCAACCCGAAATCCTATGCGATGGCGATTTTCGGGGCCGAGGTCGTCATGCGCTGGCTGCCACGCGGCACGCATGAGTGGAACAAGTTCATCACGCCGGATGAATTGTTCGACCTGCTGCGTCAGGCTGGGATGGACCCGGTGGACCGTAAGGGGTTCGTGTTCAACCCGATCCTCTGGAGCTGGTCGATCTCGGAACGGGATTTGAGCGTGAATTATGTGACGGCGAGTGTGAAACCGGGGTGAGCTAGAGTATCAAATAAGCTTAGGGCGGGTGCTCGAACTCTTATCATCAATTGAGTGACCTTAGCCCTGAGTCCGACAGAATCTAATCAAGATTTGACCCAAATCATTACCCAAATGAAGTCTCGCATTGATTTATTGCACTGAAGTGCACTCACGAGGAAACCGATGAAACTACCCCGACTAATTGTTGTCTTGTCAGCAATTGCGCTTTTGGGCGCATGCGCTTCTTCAACCACGACACGACTTGCTCAGAACATTGTCCGAATCGACGTAAGCACGGCTCCCGCTTGAGGCTCATCCGGTGCACGAAAACTTGTCTCCAGAATGGCTGCAGTTGAGACAATCCGTTTGGGCTACGACAAGTACTTAATTGCTGCGATGGATGCCGAGAATAATGTTCGCGTTGTCGGCGCGAACTATAATACAACCGGGACGTTGAACACTTATGGAAATACTGGCAGTTACACAGGATACACGACTGCGACGCCGATCTACGGTGGCACGCAAGATGCGGCTATTGTGGCTATGATGTTCAAACAACAAGATCCTGAAGCCAAGAACGCAATCGATGCGAGAACTACATTAGGAGCAAATTGGGCCGAAGTTGTTGCGAAGGGCACCCCAAACACTTGCCTTCAGTGATCAATAGAAAAGGCTGATAGGAAAAGCTTTGGCGGTGAACGCCGCCCAAGACTCTTGCCGCTACTCCCCCTCCAACTGCAACCGCAAATCCCGCAGCACGGGCAGCGTGCTGCGAACCCGCTCCAGCCCAAGCTCTCCCACCACGCGGTTGATCAAGGGCGCAATCGACGCAATCGCCTGATCGCGGGCACGGCGACCGGCGGGGCTGATCGCGACCATCTTGCGGCGGGCATCATCCCAATCAGGGCGGATGTGGATGTATCCGGCCCATTCCAGCTTGGCCAAAGTGTTGGTCATCGCACCTCGGGTCACGTGAAACGTGTTGGCCAGCTGCGCCGGGCTGCGCTCGTCGCCAACGAACACCAAATGGTTCAGCACCGAGAAATGCGAGATTTCCATGCCCTTGGGCAGCACCCGGCTCAGCCGGTTGCGCAATAACTGGTCTGCAGTCAGAATCTCGCTGAACAGCGTGACCGCCAAGGCATTCTTTTCGTCCGTCATAAGTCCGGTTCTGGATCAGGGCCCGTCAAAGGGCCGCACATGCGTCAATGAGGGCACGCGACGGCGTGCCTCTGTCACAGAACTATCATCCAAATCGAAAATGTGAATGCCCGGATCGGTACCTGCGTCGATCAGCACCTCTCCCCACGGGGCGATAACCATGCTGTGACCATGAGTATATCGTGTTTTTCCGCCCGTCTTCGGGTGTTCTCCGGTCTGGGTCGGAGCCAGCACCCAACACCCGGTTTCGATGGCGCGGGCGCGCAGCAGCGATTCCCAATGCGCGGCACCGGTCACGGGCGAAAACGCCGCGGGAACCGTCAGGATGCGCGCCCCGGACTGCGCCAACGCAGCGTGCAGATGGGGGAACCGGATGTCATAGCAGATGGTCAGGCCGACCTTGCCGAAATCGGTCTCGGCAATCACGGCTTTCTCGCCCGGGCGGTAGTTCTTCGATTCGCGGAAGGTCTCGGATTCGGAAACCGCAACGTCGAACATATGAATCTTGTCGTATCGTGCCACGACTTGTCCCTGCGGGTCGATCATGAAGCACCGATTTGCAAAACGGCCATCCGCATCATGGGTTTTGATCCCCAGCGAACCGATCAGAAGCCACACACCCAGTTTGGCGGCCTCTTCGCGCAAGCCCGCCAGAGTGATGTCGTCTTCTTCATGCTGCAGAACTTCGTGCTGCCGTGTGGTGCTGGTCGAAACGCAGTTCGTGACCTCGGGGGTCAGGATGAACCGCGCGCCTTGTGCGGCCGCCTCGGCCATCATGACGCGCACCATATCCAGATTCTCTGCCGGATCATCCGACGAGGTGATCTGCAGCAGCGCAGTCTTCATCAGGCCGCCAGTAGCCGGTCGAGCTTGCCCTGACGTTCCAGTTCGTACAGATCGTCACAGCCACCCACATGCTGCGTGCCGATAAAGATCTGCGGCACGGTGCGCTTGCCACCTGCCCGCTGGATCATCTCGGGTTTGCGTTTGGGGTGCATCAGTACGTCGACTTCTTTGAATTCAACGCCTTTTTGCTTCAGCAGACGTTTGGCCGCATGGCAAAAACCGCATAGCGGCGAGGTGTAGATTTCTACCGGCTTCATTTTCCGTTCCCTTTGGAATTCACGCAATCTTGGGCGAATTAGGCATCCTTGGCAACGCGCGCCAGTGCCAACACGAAAATATGATTTGCTCCTGCGGCCTGGCATACACGGGTACAGGCTGCCAATGTCGCGCCAGAGGTCATCACATCATCCACCAGCAATACGTCCCGGCCTTTGAGATGATGTACTCTGCGCGGGTGGACGCGAATCGCATCATTCAGGATCTTGGCCCGTTCTTGCGCGGTTTTGCCATCCAGAACCGGTGTCCGCCTATTGCGCACCAACAGGTCGGGCACACAGTCCAGCCCGGTGTCCTGCCCCAGATGCTGTGCCAGCAGTGCAGACTGATTGTAACGTCGTTTGAGCAGGCGAGACCAATGCAATGGTACCGGGGCAATCATCACCTCCGGCTGCAGCAGCTCACGCCCCGACTGCGCCATCCAACGGGCTGCCAGGCGGGCCAGTTCGGGCCGGTCGCCATGTTTCAAGGCCAGGATCAAGGCACGCGCCTTGCCATCATACAACAGCGCCGATCGGCCCGACTTCCAGGGCGGCGGGGCTTTCAGACAGTCATCACACTCGATCCGGAATCCATCCTGTGCGCCCATCAGCGGCACCCCGCAGCTTTCGCATACGGTGCCACCGATAAAGGGCGTTTCACACCAGCAGGCCCCGCACAGGCCAAAGTCGGACTCGGTAAGCGCGCCGCATCCCATGCAGCGGGGCGGGTAAATCAGTGCAAGTGCGGTTTGAATCCGCTGCGCTATGCGATACTTGCGAGCTATGAAACTGCCCGAGCCCAACGCACCCTCTCTGTTTGATCGCAAAACCATCCTGCGCCACCGCGCCCGTGTGCAGGATGACGCCCTGTTCCTGCATCGGGCCGCAATGGACGAAGTGCAGGATCGGCTCTCTATGGTTAACAAAGCCTTTACGGCACCTGCGATCGTGAGCCCGTTTCCAAAGTTTTGGGACGGAATTTTGCCAGGTGCGGCCCTGGCCCAGGATGATGACGTGCTGGCACTTCAGCCCGGCGCCCATGATCTGATCATCCACGCAATGGCCTTGCATAGCGCCAATGACCCTGTTGGGCAGCTGATCCAATGCCACAGGGCGTTACAGCCCGACGGGCTATTGCTGGTCGTGTGTTTGGGCGGAGAAACGCTGCATGAACTGCGTGCGGCTTTGGGTCAGGCCGAAGTCGAAATCACCGGCGGGCTGAGCCCACGCATCGCACCAATGGCTGAGCTACGCGATCTGGGCGGATTGCTACAGCGGGCAGGTCTGTCCTTGCCCGTGGCGGACTCCGTACCTCTCACCGCAGAATATCGCGACATTTGGCATCTGATGCGCGATCTGCGCCATATGGGCGAAACCAACGCGTTGTCTGCCCGGCTGAAGCGCCCGACCGGGCGGGCTGTGTTCGAGGCCGCACAGCGTATCTATGCGGATCACTTTTTAACCGATTCAGGCCGCCTGACCACGACGTTCGAGCTAATCTGCCTGACCGGATGGTCGCCGCACGATAGCCAACCCAAACCGCTGCGCCCGGGATCGGCCCAAGCCCGTCTGGCAGACGCCTTGCGCACCTCCGAGGGCAAACTGCCTGATTGACGTGCGGATAAATCCCCTTATCTCAGGCCGGACCACAAGAAATTCAGGAAGTCCCATATGTTCGACGCTACCCGCCCCGCACACGCTCCTACGGATCATCCCAAGATCAGGATGGGTCGCGTCGGCATTCTGCTGGCTAATCTGGGTACACCGGACGACTACACCTATTGGCCGATGCGCCGTTATCTGAACGAGTTTCTGTCGGACCAGCGCGTCATCGACTATCCGAAATGGAAATGGCAGCCGATTCTGCAGGCCATAATCCTGAGCAAACGACCTTTCAGCTCGGGAGAAGCTTATAAATCGATCTGGAATCACGACAAAGGCGAAAGCCCGTTGATGACGATCACCAAGAATCAGACCGCCAAGCTGCAGGCGGCGATGCATGATCGATATGGTGACCAAGTAATGGTCGATTTCTGTATGCGTTATGGCAACCCTTCAACCAAATCCAAGGTGCGCGAGATGGTGGCCGCAGGGTGCAACCGCATTCTATTTTTCCCGCTCTATCCGCAATACGCAGGCGCAACGACGGCCACCGCCAATGACCAGTTCTTCCGCGCCTTGATGGAGGAAACCTGGCAACCGGCAACCCGCACCGTGCCCGCCTATTTCGACGAGCCCAGCTATATCGACGCGTTGGCGCAATCGGTTGAACACGCCTATGCGGCACTGGAGGTCAAACCGGACATTCTGGTCTGTTCCTACCACGGAATGCCCGAACGCTATTTACAGCAAGGGGATCCCTATCACTGCCAGTGCGCCAAGACATCACGTCTGCTGAAAGAGCGGTTGGGCTGGTCGGATGATCAACTGGTGTCGACCTTCCAATCTCGATTCGGCCCCGAAGAATGGTTGAAGCCTTACACCGTTGATCACGTGGCGGACTTGGCAAAACAGGGCAAGAAAAACATTGCCGTCATTGCTCCTGCATTCTCGGCCGATTGCATCGAAACGCTGGAAGAGATCAACGAAGAAATCAAGGAAAGTTTCGAAGAGGCCGGTGGTGAGACCTTCACCTATATTCCTTGCCTGAACGACGACGACGCACATATTGCGGCCCTTGGGAAGGTCGTTGAGGATAACCTGCGCGGCTGGCTGGAATAGTTCAGTTCGGGAAATCGCCGCAACACTTTGCACAGGTGATTCGTTCAGCAAAGAAACGCCGGGCGTCGGAACAGATACTCAAAACAAAAAAAAGGCGGTGGATTGCTCCACCGCCTTTTTCACGAATTCCGTGTCGGCTTAGCTTGCAGCAACAGCAGCAGCAACTACGACCAACAGGATCAGCGGCAGGATGATGCCCTGCGACGAACCCTGAGTTTCTTCTACAACAACAGGTGCTTCAACAACCGGCTCTTCCAGGTTACCAGCATAAGCGGTCGAAGCAGCAGCAGTCAGTGCAGCAGCGAGAACGAGTTTCTTCATATTAACCTCCAGAATTTGCACAGTTCCAATGCCCGGAACCGCACATCTAAGACTTACCTCGTGGTTTTTTCTAATCAGCATTGGCGCGGGAATGCAATTGCAACTTGAGCGTTAAGCGGGTTCGCGCAGGAAAATGTCGTCATATTAGCAACACTTGCGTGCCGACCTTCGTCATAGAAAAGAGCTCGGCGATATCGTCATTGAAGAGCCCGATACAGCCATTTGACGAGCGTCGCCCGATTTTGCGTGTATCGTGTGTGCCGTGAATGCGATAATACTTCCAACCCAGATATAAAGCATGTGTTCCCAGCGGGTTATCCGGACCCGGTGGAATATGGTCGGGCCATTCCGGGTTTCTTTTCTTCATCGACGGTGTCGGCGACCAGCTGGGACCTTCAACTTTGCGGATCACGCTTGTGCGTCCGCGGCGGGTCATTTCTTCGGTCAAAGGCACCGAGGATGGGTAGAGTTTGTATATTGCTTGATCATCTGACCAATAATGCAGCGCGCGTGACACGGTGTCGACCAGAATGGCGCCGTTTCTGGTGTTTGAAAAATACGGCTGCCAGTCCAAAGCCCGGAACCCGGACACGTTGCGACGCACAGACGGCTCGGGTTCGGGCGCGGGGCGCAGCGGATCACCGGGAGTGTATTGCGCCAACGCCGGTGACGCCATCGATGCGGTGGCCCCGGCCAGGAACCCCCGGCGTGTGGGCGACAGAAAACGCTTTTTGACCATGACAATGGGTCCTGTGTTCTAGAGAGCTTTAAAATCTGACCTATTCTATTGCGAGAATGCTTCAGTCGCAAACCAAACCGGCAGAATCACGCAAGTATAGACGATTGTACGTTTGCTCAGCGCCGTCAGGCACGCTATGCCGGGTGACAACACAATTATCAGGTCGATCATGACGCGTATCGTTTCTTTACTGTTGATTTGCTTTGTCGCGCTTGCGGCATGTACTGACACCCGCACGACAGCCCTTGGCGCAGATGGCCGCCCCCTGCCGTCGGTCTACAAAATCCGGGGCAACCCGGAAAAGCTGCAATTCCGAATGCTTGATTCGGTCAATGCGCTGCGTCAGGCTCAGGGCCTCCAGTCTGTGCAACTGAACTCTCAGCTGAACGCTGCCGCAGCTACTCATTCTAAAGATATGGCCCGGCAGAACCGTCCCTGGCACTTTGGATCAGATGGGTCATCCCCGATCGATCGGGCCGCACGGGTGGGTTACTTCGGCACATTCCTGGGCGAGACCATTTCTGAAACCTACGAGACCGAGACCGAAACCCTGGCCGCCTGGATGCAAGAACCCGGACCGCGGGCGGTCATCTTGGATCCAAAGGCAACTCAGATGGGATTCGCCTGGCATCAGGAAGGCGGCGGGAAAATCTGGTGGACGCTGGAAATGGGAACAGGCGGCTGATCCCGATCACGGTTTACACAAAAAAGCCCCCGGATTTCGGGGGCTTTTTTTATTCCATCATGCAGCTTGCACGGATTGGGCTTCGGTCAGGATCGCATAAAGTTTGACCGGGTCGGGATTTGCCCGAAGCTTGGTACAGACCGAGGTATCCCGCAACGTACGCGACACCAGAGCCAGCGCTTTTAGGTGATCCACACCCGCCTCTTCCGGCGCAAACAACGCAAAGGCAATGTCCACGGGCTGGCGATCAACCGATCCGAAATCGATGGGTTTTTCCAGCATGACGAATACACCCGAAACCGACTCGAGTTCGGACAGGCGCGCGTGCGGCAGCGCCACACCATGCCCAACGCCTGTTGGTCCTAGGCTTTCGCGCTCAAGCAGGGAATCGACCACGGCCTGGGCATCAAGGCCCCGGGTTGCGGCGGCCACGTCGCCGATTTCCTGAAACAACCGCTTCTTGCTGGAAGCAGCAGAAAGTACACGCACTGCCTCGGGCTTCAGTATGCTCGAAAGCTCCATGATCACGCTCCATGGTACGGCACCCGCCTATGCGGGTGCGGTCCCGTTTTCTTGCCTGTTATGGATCAATCCAGCCGATGTTACCGTCATCACGACGGTAAACAACGTTCAATCCATCCTTGTTCTCGTTCCGGAACACCAGTACCGGAGCACCGGCAAGTTCCATTTGCATCACGGCTTCCCCAACGCTCAGCGATGGAATCTTCGTCTCCATCTCAGCCACAATCATGGGCTGCAGCGATTCGGGCTCATCCGCCGTATCCGATTCGTCAGAAGCGAGGATATAAGAGGACGCACCAAAGAGTTCAACCGGCTCTGCCCGGTCCTTGTGGTGGTCCTTCAGGCGGCGCTTATAGCGGCGCAGTTGGGTTTCCATCTTATCGCAGCATGCCTCAAACGCTGCGTAGATCTCGGTCGCGTGCGCCTTGGCCTGTGCCGTGAGGCCCGTGGACAGGTGCACAGTTGTTTCGCATACATATTCATGCGCTGAACGGGAAAAGACGACGTTGGCATCTGTTGGCCGCTGAGCATACTTGCCCACAACCTCGCCCAGCTCGGTCTGCACATGTGTCTGCAGGGCCGCGCCGATGTCGATCTGTTTTCCGCTGATTTGGTAACGCATGTGATCTCCTTCACAATTCACACCCATTCTGACGTCGCAGGCCGCGACGAACTTGTTTTTATCGGGTGGGGGGTCGCGACATTTTCTGCGGTTGCCTCAATTCCTGCCCTTCAATGAAGGGACATCGAGATCCAGACTGGAACCGAGTAAATGCCATGGACCAATTGAGGCAAGAGACGAAGGAAGAGTCAATCAAAACAGGCGTGTATATACGCGATTTCCGCCATGCACCCGACGCAAACCGGCGCAAACCTATGAAATACGGAAGTTTTCGCCCAAATATACCCGACGCACGTTCTCGTTTTCGACAACCTCATCGGGTGTGCCGGACATCAGAACCTGACCGTCATGCAGGATATAAGCGCGATCCACAATTTCCAGCGTTTCCCGGACGTTGTGATCCGTGATCAGCACACCGATTCCTCGTTTTTTGAGGTCGGCCACCAGATGCCGGATGTCCCCGACACTGATTGGGTCGACGCCTGCAAAGGGTTCGTCCAGCAACAGGTATTTCGGATCTGCAGCCAAACAGCGCGCGATCTCGACACGGCGGCGTTCACCGCCCGAAAGCGCCAAGGCCGGGGCACGGCGCAGATGCTCGATGGAGAAATCCGACAAGAGTTCTTCCAACCGCTCTTTGCGCCTATGGGCATGTGCGACCGTGATATCCAGAACAGCGGCGATGTTGTCTTCGACGCTCATACCGCGGAAAATCGACATTTCCTGCGGCAGATACCCAATCCCCATTCGAGCGCGCCGATACATCGGCAAAGTCGTGACGTTTTGCCCGTCGATTGTCACCTTGCCCGCCTCGGGGAACACAAGGCCGGCCACGGAATAGAAAGTTGTGGTTTTACCTGACCCGTTCGGCCCCAACAGCGCCACGACCTCGGACCGGTCCAATGTCATCGACACGTCGCGAATGACCGTTTTCTTCCGGTAGGATTTACGCAGCTTCTCGATGCGAAGACCTGAACTGCCTTCGGCCAAAGTCAGGCTGGGGCGCGCCATCAGTTGTTGCCCTGCTGCAGGATCGTTTTGACACGCCCGGTCATCGTCGCAGTGCCCGTCGTCAGGTTTGCGTTCATCTGATCGCCGCTGATGATACTGGGGCCCTGCGTCAGAAGGACATTGCCCTTCATCACGATCACGCCGGAATCGATTGTGTATTCCGCCCAATCACCTTCAGCCGCATCCGGCGGGCTGACCAGAACCACGTTTTCGGTCGCTTCCATCCGTTCGATGGCCGAGCGTTCCTGATTGTAAATCACCAGCACCCGTTCAGCCGTCAGTCGCATTTCGCCCTGCACGACAATGACATTTCCGAGGAATTCGGCAGACCCGTCGTCCTGATTGACGTTCAGCGTTTCCGAAGTCACTTCGACCGGAAGGCTGGGATCGGCATTCGCAGAGCCAAAGGCCACTTGCGCCTCCTGAGCCGTCGCGGCACCCGCGATCAAAGCGAGGCACAAAGGAACAAAACGAAAATCGAACACACGTTATCTTTCTGCTTTTTCAGGCTCGTATACCAGCTTCACACCGTCTGTAAAAACAATATGGACCGGACCATCCTTTTTTTCAGTCCCAAACGTCATGCGACCGGCGGAAAAGTCACCGATAGGCCCGGTTCCATTCACCTGCCCCGGAGTGTCGCCCCGGATTTCGTCCAGAGACGTGTTGAGCAGATCCGTTGTAACCTGAAGCCCGTCAGCAGTGGTGATCACCACGTCGCCGACAAAAGTTGCCGTGCCTTCGTCAGGACGGATCAAACCGGAGCTTGAATCCAGCGTGATCGTTCCACCGCTCAGCAGACCGAACCGGCCTCGGAACTCGGACGCCGTCGGGGTCGTGTCCTCGCTGCCCTGGGCGGCTTGTATAGCCTCGATATGCACATTTTCACCCTTGCGGGTCGTCCCCTGATAATTGGGCTGCGTTACCACCTGCTGCGCCAACCGTTCATCAATGTCTTTTTCCGCAAATGGCACGGACACGTTTGTTTCGATACTGCGAGACAGCAGGAAAACAGTGGACAGCATCACGATGGCCGCAAGCGGCAACAGCACCTTCAGGAACTGCACCATGCGGGAATATCTGTCCACGTCGCCCTCCCTCAACCCAGACCGACGCGCAGGCAGTCGTGAATGTGCAGCAAGCCCAGCGCTTGCCCGGCGCCTTCGGGATCGACCACGAACAACGACGTGATCTTGCGATCATTCATGATGGCGACGGCCTCTTGAGCCAACGCACCGGGGGCAATGGTTGTCGGGTTCGAGGTCATCACCTGTGCGGCTGACTTGCCCATAAGACCGTCCAGATGCCGCCGCAGGTCGCCGTCAGTGATGATCCCGGCCAACGCGCCCGAGGCGTCGGTAACACCGGCCACACCGAAGCCTTTCTGGCTGATGACGATCAGCGTATCCCCCATGGGCGTATCGGCCGCCACCAGAGGTAACGCCGCGCCGGAATGCATGAGGTCCTGCACTGTACTCAACAGCGCACCCAGTTTGCCACCGGGATGGAAGGCGCGGAAGTCCTCGGGGCGGAAGTCGCGATATTTCATCAGCGCAATCGCCAGCGCATCGCCCATCGCCAGAGTCAGCGTGGTCGAGATCGACGGTACCATGCCAAAGCCACATGCCTCACCCATCGACGGGATCAGCAGATGCACATCCGCCTGTTTCATCAGCGTGCTCTCGGGCTTGCTGGACAGACCAATCAGCGGGATGCCAAAGCGGCGTGTAAAGGCCAACAGGTTGGCCAGTTCCGGTGCCTCGCCCGAGTTTGAGATCGCCAAGACCACGTCGCCCTTGGACACCATACCCAGGTCGCCATGGCTGGCTTCGGCCGGATGTACGAAATACGCAGGCGTCCCAGTACTCGCCAGCGTAGCCGCAATCTTGTGACCGATATGGCCGGACTTGCCGATCCCGCTGACGATGATGCGACCCGTTGCTTGCAGGATCAGTTGCACGGCCTCGGCAAAGTGTTCATCCAGGCTATCGGCCAGCACGTCCAGCGCACGGGCTTCGTCTGTGATGACCTGACGGGCGGTTCTCAGAAAGGCTTCGGTATCGGTCATGAGTGCGCAAAGATATCCGTTTCGGGCCAACCGGCGAGGTCCAGCTTCGCACGCATCGGCAGGAAGTCAAAACAAGCCTGCGCCATCTCAGTCCGATCCTCGCGGGCCAGCCGCTTGTTCAGTTCGTCCCGCAGGCGGTGCAGGTACAGAACGTCCGAGGCCGCATAGTCCAGCTGAGCCTCCGTCAGGGCTTCAGCACCCCAATCGCTCATCTGCTGCTGTTTCGAGATATCGACGCCAATCAGTTCCTGACACAGGTTTTTCAAGCCATGACGATCGGTGTAGGTGCGCACCAACCGGCTGGTGATTTTGGTGCAATAGACTGGCGCAGCCAGCGCACCGAACGTGTGGTACATCGCGGCGATGTCAAAACGTCCAAAATGGAACAACTTAAGGACGTCAGGGTTTTCCAGCATGGCACACAGGTTCGGTGCCTCGGTCTGACCCTTTTCCACCTGAACGATGTGGCTGTCGCCGTCGCCGCCCGACATCTGGATCAAGCACAGACGGTCGCGATGTGGGTTCAGCCCCATGGTTTCACAGTCAATGGCCACGACGGGGCCCAGATTCAGCCCGTCCGGCAGGTCGTTTTTATACAAATGGTTCGCCACGCGACTATTCCTTTGTGCGATATCGCCCCCGAGATAGGCGGTTTAGTCCCTAAACTCAACGCCGTCCGAAAGTCGCGGGCAAATCAGCGCCGGGCACTTGACCGTATCCCTATGGGGGGGATAAGGATAGGCTATGTCAAATCAACTCCACGAGTCACATCCACAGATCACGGCCCGGCTGAAACGTGCCCATGGGCATCTGGCCAAGGTCATTGCCATGCTGGAGGGACAGGCCCCCTGTTCGGACGTTGCCCAACAGCTGTTTGCTGTTGAAAAAGCCGTCACGAATGCCAAACGCGCTCTGATTCACGATCACATCGACCATTGCCTGTCCGCCGACGGTGATGGCAGCGGAATTGAAGATTTCAAAGCGATTACAAAGTATCTCTGAGCCATGCTGAGCATTCTGAAAAACCGAACCTACCGCCACCTGTTCGCCGCCCAGATCGTCGCCCTGACCGGAACCGGGCTGGCCACGGTTGCGCTGGGGCTGCTTGCCTTTGATCTGGCCGGGGATGCCGCGGGTCTGGTTCTGGGCACAGCACTGACGATCAAGATGGTGGCTTACGTCACCGTTGCCCCGCTCGCTGCCGCTTTTGCCGAGCGGCTGGACCGCCGAAAAATGCTGATCGTGCTGGACATGATCCGCGCTGTGGTGGCCCTGTGCCTGCCTTTCGTGACCGAAGTCTGGCAGGTTTACGTGCTGATCTTCGTGCTGCAATCGGCCTCGGCCGGGTTCACACCCGCGTTTCAGGCAACAATCCCAGATGTATTACCTGATGAGGGCGAATACACGCGCGCTTTGTCACTTTCACGTCTGGCTTACGACATGGAAAGCCTGTTGAGCCCGATGTTCGCCGCCGCATTGTTGCTGCTGGTCAGCTTCAACAACCTGTTTATGGGCACGGCACTGGGATTCGTTGCTTCTGCACTTTTGGTGGTTTCGGTCGTACTACCTTCACCCAAGCCAAGCAAACCCCGTGGCATATATGACCGCACCACCCGTGGTATCCGCATCTATCTGAAAACACCCCGGCTGCGCGGGTTGCTTGCGCTCAACTGGAGTGCGGCCGCGCTGAGCGCAATGGTGATCGTCAACACAGTGGTTATCGTGCGCGCGAATCTGGGCCTGTCGGAAAGCGCCGTGGCCATTGCCTTGGCCGGGTTCGGAGGTGGATCGATGCTGGCGGCGTTTACCTTACCCCGCCTTCTGGATCGGATCGAAGACCGTCGGGTTATGGTCGCAGGGGCCGTTTTTGCCACCGGTTCCATGGCCTTAGCCGCAATATTGACCACAACCGTTCCTCTGTCGCTGGGCCTTCTGACCGTGTTTTGGGCGTTTACCGGTTTCGGGTACTCCACCACGCTCACACCCTCGGGACGTCTTTTGACCCGATCAGCCCATCCCGAAGACCGCCCTGCCGTTTTCGCCGCGCAGTTTACCCTGTCGCATGGGTGCTGGCTGGTGCTTTACCCACTTGCAGGGTGGCTGATGACGGTGTTTGGACCGACTGTCGCGCTCAGCAGCATGGCGACATTGTCCGTGGTGGGTGTGATTGGCGCGATCAGCTTGTGGCCACGTGTCGATCAGGACCCCGTCGTCCACGAACATCCCGATCTGCCACCCAATCACCCGCACCTGGCCGGATCGGGCATCCACGCTCATCCGATCATCATCGACGATCTGCACCCGCGCATCCCGAGTGAGCCTTGAGCAAGGGCTTCAATCTGATCTAAACCCGGACTTGCCACAAACCGGAGCCCCAATGGACCAGCTTGACCGTCGTATCATCGCCGCCCTGCAAGCCAACGCGCGCGCCTCGACCACTCAGATCGCAGCCGCGCTGGGTGTGGCCCGCACAACGGTACATGAACGGATCAACCGAATGGAGCAGCGCGGCGTCATCACGGGTTACACCGTGCGCCTTGGGTCAACGGAAGATACACCCAAAGTGCAGGTGATCGTCATGCTCGAAGTGCAGCAGAAAGAAACGACCCGGATCATCAAGCGGCTTGAGGCCTACCCCGAGGTCAAACTGTGCCTGTCTATCAACGGTGAATTCGACCTGATGCTTTCGGCCGAAGCACCCCGGCTGGAAGATCTGGATGTTCTGGTCGACGAACTGGCCAAGATCCCCGGTGTCTTGCGTACAAATACCAGTATTGTTTTCGGGCGCAAAATCGACCGAAACTGAAGCGGCGATAACGGTCTGTAAACCGATCAATGGCTAGCTTAGCCGGGACAGTTCAGAATCCCGGACCGGCAGAATGCCAAATCAAAAGATCCCGCTCGTTCTCGTGTTCCTGCTTGTGACGTTGGCTCAGGCAGTGTTTGCCGCGCCCAATGCCCGCATAGGAGATTTGTGCGATCAGGCTGCGCGACGTGCAGCTTTGTCCCAAGGGGTACCCCTGGACGTTCTGCGCGCCATTTCGCGCGTTGAGACGGGCCGCACACTAAAGGGTCAATTTCTGCCCTGGCCCTGGACCATCAATGTCGAAGGTCAGGGATACTGGTTCAAGTCCGAAGATGCGGCCAAGGCCTACGTGTTCAAAATCTTCAAAGCGGGGACGCGCAGCTTTGATGTGGGCTGCTTTCAGATCAACTATCGCTGGCATGGCAAGGCATTCCGCTCGATCGACGCGATGTTCGATCCGGATGAAAACGCAACCTACGCCGCCCAGTTCCTGAAAGACCTGCATGCCGAGCTTGGCTCGTGGCCTGCCGCCGCCGGGGCTTATCATTCCCGCACCACGTCCTTGGCCGAAGCTTACAAAAGGCGGTTTCAAACGGTACTGGCACAGCTTGAAGACTCCGCCCAGCCCCGGCTTGCGGCCATGCCCCGCGATCCCTTCACCGGGGCCGGAACCCCTTTGATCCCAATACAGACGAACTCGCCCCACACCGGCGCATTGGGGTCTTTGGTACCAACCACGGGCGCTGCAACCGCGTTCATCGCCTTCAACTAGGAGCTTTAGGTGCCCAAGATCGACATCCGGTCCCTGTTTTCGCCAACTGTCCTGCTGGCTCTGGCGCTGATGACAGTCATCGTCATGATGATCCTGCCCATGCCCGCCTGGGTGTCGGACGTGGGCCTGGCCACCTCCTTTGCTCTGGCCATCTTGATTTTCACACTAACCCTGTTCATCGAACGCCCACTGGATTTCTCGTCCTTCCCGACGATCCTGCTGGCATCTCTTATGTTGCGGCTGTCGCTGAACGTGTCCTCGACAAAACTGATCATCGGACAAGGGCATACCGGCCCAAACGCAGCAGGCGATGTGATTGAAGGGTTCGCCAATTTCGTCATGGGCGGCAGTATTTTTCTGGGCCTTGTGGTGTTTGGTGTTCTGTTGATTGTAAACTTCATGGTCATCACCAAGGGCGCGGCCCGGATGGCTGAGGTCGGCGCGCGTTTCGCGCTGGACGGGATGCCGGGCAAACAGCTTGCCATCCACAGCGACATGTCCGCCGGGGCCATCGACCACCAGCAAGCCAAGGAACGACGTGAAAGCGAAAACCCTTGGGAGAGCGAATGGCCACGGGGTTGTCCATTCTCAATACGATGCTGCCGATTGTGCGCGGTCAAAGGGTCGGGTTGTTTGCCGGATCGGGCGTTGGCAAGTCCACGTTGCTGTCAACGTTGGCGCGCTCCATGCAGGCCGATGTGGTTGTTGTCGCTCTGGTTGGTGAACGGGGGCGCGAAGTGAATGAGTTTGTCGCCCATGCCATCGGCCCTGAGGCCATGAATCGGACCATCGTAGTGGCCGCTACCTCTGATCAGTCAGCATCGGCGCGCAGACGTTGCGCATGGTCGGCCATGTCGACAGCGGAATACCTGCGCGATCAGGGGCTGAACGTTCTGTTTCTGGCCGATTCTGTGACTCGGTTTGCAGAAGCACATCGGGAGATTGCCGTCGCCATGGGGGAATCGCCGTCTCTGCGGGGGTATCGGAAAACGAAAGCGTCACTTTGCCGATCACTGCAACGGACACGGCTTTCAAGGCTGCTCTCAGGGATGTTGCAGTGGCCGCACTGGCAACAGACAGCGCATTGGCACTTTCCCCCGATCAACGCACCGCCATGTTCACGCAACTGGGTGTCGACTTGGCCAACGCGCAGGACGCCACTGTCCAACTTCGGGCCGAAGTCGGCACAGCCGAGGCCCGCATAGAAGAAGCCGCGACACGTAATTCGGCTGCGCGCACCAGCCTTGAATTCAGCCGAAACGAACTGATCGCCGCTGATCCTTATGAAACAGCGGCCAAGCTTCATACAGTGCAGTTCCAATTGGAAAGCCTGTATTCCGTAACCGTTCGCAACGCGAACCTTTCACTCGTGAACTTTCTGAGATGAGGGCGCTGATACTTCTCTTGGTCTTCCTTCCCAGCATGGCTTGGGCAGGAGCAATCCGCCTTAAGGACCTCGTGGATTTTGACGGTGTACGAGGCAACGATCTGGTAGGTTAGGGCCTAGTCGTGGGTTTGAATGGAACGGGTGACGGTTTGCGTAATGCGCCCTTCACCGAAGAAATCATGTCCAACATTCTGGAGCGCCTGGGTGTCAACGTGAACGGCGAAGATTTTCGACCAAAAAACGTGGCCGCGGTTTTGGTCACTGCCAGCCTCCCGCCTTTTGCAAGAGTGGGCGGTCAGATCGATGTGACAGTCTCGGCCATCGGCGATTCCAGCAGCCTATTGGGGGGAACGTTGATCATGACCCCTCTGAACGCAGCCGACGGTCAAATCTATGCAGTTGCGCAAGGCACAATCCTGGCAGGTGGCGTTTCTGCCGAGGGCGCAGCCGCTTCGGTGGTGCGAGGCGTGCCGACGTCGGGCGTCATCCCCTCTGGTGCACGAGTCGAGCGTGAAATTGACTTTGACCTGTCGACCCTGACCCAAATGCGTCTCGCGCTGAGAGAACCCGATTTCACCACAGCTGCACGGATCGAAACCGCAATCAACACCGAGTTCAACAGGGCAGTGGCCATCATGCGGGATTCGGGAACGGTTGAGCTTAACGTCGCCGCAACACAGGCGGTTTCAACGGCCCATGCCTTAGGGCGCATTGAAAACATACTGGTCGAACCTGAATCAAAAGCGCGTGTGGTCGTCGATCAGCGGTCCGGCACAATTGTCATGGGGCAAGAGGTTCGAATTTCGCGTGTGGCAGTCTCTCAGGGCAATCTGACTTTGACAGTGCAAGAGGCTCCGATTGCCGTGCAACCCAACCCGTTTGCCAGGGGTGAAACAGTGGTTGTGCCCCGCACCATCGCTGGAATCGAAGAGGAAGAAGGCACCGGTCTTGCCGAAATCCCCGAGGCCACAACACTGTCCGAAGTGGTTGCAGGTTTGAATGCGCTGGGCGTGTCGCCTCAGGACATGATCGATATTTTGAAAACCATAAAGGCAGCGGGCGCGTTGCACGCAGAGTTCA
Organism: Ruegeria sp. CDSA079; assembly: GCF_059612245.1. Lineage (NCBI taxonomy): Bacteria > Pseudomonadati > Pseudomonadota > Alphaproteobacteria > Rhodobacterales > Roseobacteraceae > Ruegeria > Ruegeria sp. CDSA079. Next base: position 82,282 of record NZ_JBXWQF010000012.1, read on the forward strand.
TAGTCAGGTGACAAGCAGTTCAAGCTATAAGGGCGTGCTGATTGCACGCCCCCTGCACTTTATTTCGACTTCCAGCTGTCCAGCCAGCGCCTAAACCTGTTGCGGCGTTCTTCAATTGCGTCGCCCGCCGCATACAACCCGTCTTCCACGTTTTCGATCATCGGATCGATCCGAGCTTGCCGGAACCTGCGCCAACGCACCCATATCGCCCAGACCACCGCTGCGAATATCGTCAGGAAGATGATGTTGAACCAAGGGATAACTCGCGCATCCGGCCCATCCACATGTTTGATGAAGATGGCGTTTGGAAAAATCGACAGAAACTCGTTGCGCCAGCCGTAATGGGTGACGACCACCCATTTCGGATTCTCCTTGGTCGACTTGGCATCATTGGCTTCGGTATACAGGTTCGCTGTATCGAATTTGAAATAGGGCGGCCAGCCCCAGCCGGTATCCTCGTTTCGATAAACGATAGGCTTACCGTTGTCGCGAACGGCTTGAATGAACTGCACGTCCCGGTTGGCCAGGCCTGCGGATTGGTCCTGAGACTCGGACCAGAAAATCCGAGTCCAATCGTTCAGATCCTGCCGTTCTTCATACGTGTTGACGATGCGGACAATGTCATGCTGCGGCAATGAGTATTGCAGGACCGCTGCAATCGTGCCCCAGAAAATGATAATGAACGCCCATTTCACATAGGCCATGCCTTAATCCTCACATGTAATTCACAATGTAGATCAGCGCGCCAATCGCCACCCACGGCACAATATAGACACCCAGGATCAGTTTGCGCCGGAACGAATTGTCATACACATGCAATCCGCGTTCGACAAAGGCTTCCTTGTTGCCCGTTTTGCCCTTTTCGTCCCACCAGTCCTCCAGTTTGCGCCGCCGAATGCCGCGCGAGTAGAAGGAAAGCGCCGCATAGGCAATCGTCTGGATCACCAGCATGATTAGCAACAGGCGCAACAATCCGAACATATCAGCCTTTCCTCACCGAACCCCATGGACCGACCCGAGCGATTAGGTCATCGCTGACCCGGTCATCGCCGCTCATATCCGGCTCATGCCCGAACAGCGCGGCGCGGGCTCCTTGCTTGTCCACCTGATACTCGCGTGCAAGGAAGTCGGCAACATAAGCCTTCTTGCTTTCGGGCCAGCCAGAATATGTGCGATAGAATAGCTCTTTATGGCAGATAAACATCTGGCGCGGGTCTAGCGGGGCCAATTCAGACAACAACATGTTCACCAGATCGCGGTTCGGCGTATCGGCGGCGCGTAATGTATAGAAATAGGCTGGATGGTCCGAGGTGATACGCGGCCACGGCCCCCCGTCGCTCGCCCAGCGCAACAGTTGCGCGAGCCCATGATAGGCCTCGGGCAGGCGATCCGAGTGATTCCGCGCCAAGCGCCGCATGTCACTGCGATCCAACCCTGTCAGATCGACATCTGCATCCGCAGCCGCATCGACGGTCAGGAAATCCATCTTCTGCTGCAGGATCGCTGCAGCATCCACGCCGCGCGCTTTGACGATGGGTTCGACCAGGTCGTTATAGCCCAGAAACTTGGCAATCTGGTTCCGCTGTAACGGGTCAAAGGTGTATTTGATCGGCAAGTCGTCAGGCTTGTCGCCCATACAGATCGCCGCCGGGTGATCTATGTCCGGGAACAGATAGAGCCCGCCGAAATGCGCCGTCCAGAAATTGCGCTGCTCAAAATCCGTATGTCGCAGGCGCACCGGGTTGCGGGTGACGTCGCCGGTTTCCTTGGCCGTCTCGATCATCCTGGCGATCAGCACATCGTCGAACCACGCGTCTTCTTCGGTTTTGAACCGTTCAACCATGCCAGCCAGTTGCTGTGCCTTGCGCAGGGTGCCGCCTGCGGTGTCGGCCTCGATCTCGATCTTGCGCAGGTTCAGCAGGTCGCGCGGCGTGCTGAGTTTGATGACCGAGTTCACCAGCTCTCCGGCCACCGCATCAGTGGCGGTCAGGGCGAATAGCTGCGCCTCGTTCATCTCGATGAATTCGCGCAGAATGTCGCGCGAGGTTGAGAATTTGACGTTCAGCAGCGGCGCGCGTTTCTGTTCGGTCGTCAGCAGGATGAACTGCCGGTTCACGCCGTTGGGGTTGAGGTAAAGCTCATCCTCCAGCTCAATCCCCACCTCGGGCGAATAACCCGAGATATCGACATGGAAATCCGTGAGCGCCGTGGTCTTGCCCGCCAGATGCTGCAGCGCGCGGTTATACCGCTCGACCAGCGCCGGGCTGGAGATGTGGACGAGATTGCCGAACATCAGGCCTTTTTCGATGAGGCGGATCATACTTCCTTCCCCAAGTCTCGTGATGCGAACAGTGGAACGCGAAAATCGCTAATGTCCCCAACCTTTTCTGCTTCAATCCAGAACACGCTCTTTTTGTTAGATTTACCAGATAGTTCCGGTGCAACCAATTGTGTAAAAACCTGCAAATGGCAGGTTCTCACCCAGCTGTTTGCCTTCAAGTTCCAATTGAACAGTTCGCCAATAAGTTTATCCCGGGCTGCTGCACTAGCTGGGGAAGCACCGTGTCGGTTCAACCGGCCAGCAAACATTACCTCCTCCCCGAAAGGATAAAACGAATTTCCCGCTTGCTTGTTTACGAACATGCTGGCGAAGCCCTCGTTATTGACGTGGTTCAGGTTCTTTTTTGCTGCATTGAACGAATAGTGACCCGCAGCCTCGTTTCTTACATCTCTCGCAAGTGAAAAAGTCTCATCCAATCGCAGTTCGTCGTTGAACTTATGCAGGCAGTCTTTGGCAACCCGTCTAACCTCGCTTCCAGCAGAATCCTTTCCGCTAGCCAATTTCTTGATGCAGTCATGAAATTCGAACAGTTTTAAAGTCCATATCCTCAAGATGCAGCATTGCTGAATAAAAGCAGCAATATTAATTGGTTCGTCTTTTTTGGAAGTTTGGAAAGTTGATAGGACTACTCGCGCGATGACATTCAACTCTGTAATTGCAAAGCTACTAACTGCAAAGAAAGCCAAACTATCTTTCGGAACATGACTTAGATCCTCCACATTTAGAGGCAATTCCTCAAAGTGTACCGCAGAGTAGTTTCCGCCCGTCACCCCTTCCCCTCCAGATACCGCCGCTTGGCCTCTTCCATCCGGCCCATCTCTCGGACGGCGTTTTCGATGGCGACCTCGTCGCTCTTGTCGGCATAGCGGAACTCGCTGTCGGCATAGCGGTTGATCTCTTGCATCACCATTTCCACCGTGATCGGCTGGCGCAGCTCCTCGATCATGGCCTTCTTGGTGTCGTAGTCGCGGAACAGGAACAGGTCGGGGTTTTCCATCCACTCGTCGGGCAGTTCGAAATCCATCGCACGGACCTTAACCGCGTCGGTGATGTTCTTGATCGCGCGGCCGGTAAAGCGCTCATCCGCCTGCTGGATTGCCTTGAGGTAGCTGCCCATCTTGGCAATCGTATCCAACTGACCGATATCGCCGGACACCCGGTCATAGACCTGCAGCAGAGCGTCCTCATGCGGGCGGGAATGGCTTTCGAAACTGGCGGCGACGGCCTTTTTGATCTCCTGCGCGGCATAGGCTTCGTGCTCGCCCAGCGGGATATCGTGGTTGTGGCCCATCAGCAGGTGCAGGATGTCGATGTAGTCCTCGCGCGTCTGCGGCCCGTCCACCAGGAACCGTGCACCCGCCCGCTGGCGCAGGGCGTCGTCCACATTCTCGGGGTAGTTCGAGAACATGCCAAAGGTGCAGTTGCCGCGCACGACGGTGTTGGCGCCTGCAAAGCTCTCCATCAGCACGGCGGTGATTTCCAGTTGCCCGGCTGACGACTGGCGGTCGCCACGCTTGCCTGCCAGCTGGTCGATATCGTCGATGGTGCCAAAGCCGATGACCGAGGGGTCGATGATCGTATTGATAAAGGCCTTGGCGTTCTGACCGGATTTGCCCTGATAGCTGTCGATATTGTCGGTACTCAGGTTCTGATAGCGGAACGGATAGCCCGCGTTCTGGCAATAGTCGTTGATCAGCCCGGCCATCATCTGGATCAGGGTGGTCTTGCCGGTGCCCGGTTTGCCGTCCCCCATGAAGGTAAAGATGAACCCGCCGAGTTCCGCAAACGGGTTCAGGCGGCGGTCGAAGTCATAAGCCATCACCATCTTGGCCAGCTTCATCGCCTGATACTTGGCAATATGGTTGCCGACCACCTCGTTCGGTTTCTTGAACGTCATGGTCAGGGTGGTGGATTTGGCTTTGGAGGCCGGTTCGAACCCCCGGATCGTCAGATCATCCGCCTCGATATGCCAGGCGGCGTTCTGGAACGGGGCCAGATGCCCTGCAGATTGGGCGCGCAGTGTGGCCTTGTCCATCAGCTGTTCAGCATAGGCACTGGTGGCCGCGATCAGGTGCGCGTCGTCGGGCGCGTGTTTGGCCAGCGTCTGGTCCAGCTCCCACAAAGCGCCGTGCAGGGCGAGTTGGCCATTGTCGGTCAGAACCTCTTCGATTTCGCCAGCATCAACAGTGGTTTCGCCCAGATGCGAAGACATCAGATAGGCCAGCGCATTGCCGAATGTGTGCGAGGTGATCAGAGCCTCAGCTGTCAGAAGTTCCGAGAATTCAGTCTTGCGCGCCGCAGGCAGGTCCCCGGCCAAATTCGCGCGCTTGAGATCAGCCAACGAAGTCTGCTCCGCGTAGGTTTCAGCAACCGCCAAGGCGATAGCGATAGCCCGGCGAATGGCCTGCTGCGTGGTGGCCTGCGGCGGCGAAACCAGCGCATCGCCATCATCCGAAGCCTCGATCCGTTCGACCAGATGCACCCCATCGGCGCGTACGGCTCGACGTGTCACCAGACCCGGCGTTGTCGACCGAAACCGTCGCCCGGTTGATACGCCCGGAGAGCGTTCAACGGTGGCTTCAACAGCCTTGGCAATCCGTGGCGCATGCTCGAACCCGTTCAGCAGGGCAGTCGCTGCCGGATAATGCTTGCGAATATCGTCTTCGCGCAATTCCATCTGATCTGACGTCAAACTCATTTCATAAACCGCTCTTGCTTCATCTTTTTAAAAATACTCCCGCCGGATGCGTGAAACTCAATATCTCAACACTTGCCCGGCCTTGCTGACGACGAACTTGCGCACATCGGCAAAGCCCGGCGGGTTGCGTTCGGCCAGCACCTGGAACGGACGTTGCGGCAGGATGATCGACCGCTGGGTGCGCGTGGCCCCGGTCTCGGCCCCCTGCCCGCCGAACGGGTCCAGTGCGAAAACCTCGCGCTCGACGGTGGAAAACCACCCTGCGCGTTCTTCAATCACCTCTTCGCTTTGCAGTTCTTCGGTCGTCCAGGCCAGCGCCCAATCCTGACCTTGCGGAGATTGCGCGTCCTCCAACACCTGCCGCAAAGGTCCTGATTGCTCGGTAAAGGCCGAAGAATACATCGGCCCCACATGAATGCGGCGCATATGTTTGGGGTGCAGGTCGTCGAAATCCTGATCGAAGCCTTTGGCGATGGTCACCAGCTTTAATCCGCCCAAGGACTGCGCCATCAGATGCGCCTGCACCTCGGGCCAGCGACGCTGGTCCTTGGGCAGGGCAGTTTTTCCGCTGTCTTCCAACTGCATCAGGTAGATGACCGGCAGGTTGATCTGGCTGTCATAGACCGCCCAATGGATCATGAACCTGCGTCGCTCGCCCTCATTCCCGATCCAATGACATTCGGGATCGTTGCGGGCCCAGAACAGCTGACCTTTCAACAATTCCTCGTAATAGAGCCTTTGGGACAGCGCGAATTGCAGCTTGGTGGGGATTTCCCGGTCGCCAATGATGGTGCGCACCATATCGGTTTTCAGGTCGTCCTCGGACGGCATATTCGTCAGATGCACCTGCGCCTGTTGCGCGTCATTGGCCATGGTCAGCAGCTCAGTCGCCACCGGAAAGCCACTGTCGCGCTTGTCCATGGCGAGGCTGCCAAAAAACCGCCCCGTATCGCGCCCGACCAGCAGATATTTCATAGACAGCGCGCGGAAAGTGTAGAGCAGCCCCGAGAGGTAACGCGACACGATCCGCACCTCTTGCTTCGAGATCGCGCCCTCAGCCTCCATCGTCGCGGCCACGCGCAGAAGGTGGACAGTGATCACCTCGAACTTGCGGAAATACCGGCGCGAGGCGAAGGTGTCGGTCAGGCCGACATGGTCTTGGGTGGGGTTAGTCATTTCGGGTGACCAAACTTGTTGTAGGCCCAAGGGCGGTATTCACGATCTAGCTCGTTTCCCTTTCTGTGGAACCAAATGAACAGCCAAAAACCATAGGCGATGAACGCCAAGCTGGCCGAGATTATGACGATTTCGGTAATCAACGCGTCCGAACCAAAAGCTCTTATTGCGATCACGCATGATCCCACACAGAGCACCACTCCGATGGCACCAAGCCCCAAGAACGAAGCCAAGAGTTTAACTATCGAGCTAACCCTACTCGGTCGAACCATCAGGGTTTAACCCCCATACAAATTCTTATCATGCTTCTCGACAATCGAGGCAAACCGGCGGGCAAAGCGCTCATCCGCCTTGGCCTTCTTCTCCAGCACGTCGCGGGCAAAGACCATGTGATCCTCATGCGCCTCAAGCATGTCGGCCATCTTCTGGTTGGTCGCGGTGCCGATGGCGGCCATGGCGGTTTGCGCCTCTTGGTCGGTCTGCACGCCGATCTCGTTGATGCGGTGGGCCACGTCCTGCTGCTGCGCGGTTTTCAGCGATTTGGTCAGGGCGTCATACAGCACCACGCGCTGTTGCGTGTCTGTCTGCAGCTTGTTGATCAGCACCATCTGCGTCGCCGCCTGGTTCTGTAGGGAGTCGACCCAGGTCTTGCCCTTTTCGATATAGCGCTCAAGCGTCTGGGACTTGGCCAGCTTGACCTGCTCTTCCTGAACCTTGGCGTTGTATTGCTTGTTCAGCTCGGCCAGTTCGGTCTCCAGCTGGGTGCGTGCGGCGGCGTCCTGTTCGACGGAGATCTTATTTTCCAGCGTTATGATCGTCGGGTCCATGCCCTGAATCTCGGTCCGCAATGCCTCCAGCTCGGCCACGGTCGCCTCACGGTCATCCAGCGTGACAGTCAAGTTATCTTCAACCTTCACCCGCTGCTCTTCCAGCACCGACAGTTGCCCTTGCAGCAATTGCACGATCACGTCGGATTTGGCGATCAGGTCCTGTAGCTTGTCGTCGATATTGGCAGTGCGCATCCGCTCTTGCCGCATGGATTCCGATTTCCCGCGTGAGAAGATGCCGACGAACGATTCCCAGCCGGTTTTCGAGCGCATCTCGTCGAAATCCTTGGAAAACGCGTTGGTGACATCATCCAGACCCATGATCAGCTCGGCAATATTGGCGTTCATCACCTCGGTATGAGCGTGCACATCCTCAAGCGTGGCGTTTTCGATGTCGATGTCTGCCTCGGCGGTGCCGATCTTGGCGCGGGCGGCCTCAATTCGCGAAGTCAGCCCTTCGATCTGCGACTGGCTTTCGCGCACCTTGGTTTGCGTTTCTTTGATCAGCGCCTCAAATTGCTGGTTCGACATCGGCTCTATCCCTTTTTTCTTCTATTACCCAATAAGATAAGGAATGTTACGGCAGTTTACATCCCTTCGGGCTCGAAAATCACCCGAACTTTCGCAAACTCGATGCAAAAAAGATAGATCGGATCAGCACCTGTTTTTGATCAAATCTGGATTGATCCCGTGCCTATAGTGGACATAGACAAGGACAATCCCACCTGATTGAGTACGCCCAACCCCATTCCTGCCGGAGATTGACCCATGCTGGACACCACAACCGACCTGAAATCGCTGCTTAAAGACCCTGCGTTGTTGGCGACCAAAGCCTATATCGGTGGCCAATGGGTCGATGGCGAAAATGGCAGTTTCCCAGTCACAAACCCAGCGCGCGGCGATGTTCTGACCGAAGTGGCAGACCTCAGCCGGGCCCAGGTCGCCGGAGCCATCGCGCAAGCTGAGGCCGCGCAAAAGGAATGGGCGAAGCTGACCGGCAAGGAACGTGCCGTGATCCTGCGGCGCTGGTTCGATCTGATGATGGAAAACGCCGAGGATCTGGGCAAGATTCTGACGGCCGAGCAGGGCAAGCCGCTGGCCGAAGCGATTGGCGAAATCGGCTATGGCGCATCGTTTATCGAATTCTTCGGCGAAGAAGCAAAACGCGTTTACGGTGAAACCATTCCCGGCCATCAACGCGACAAACGGATCATGGTGCTGAAACAGCCGATCGGCGTGGCGGCCTCGATCACCCCGTGGAACTTCCCAACTGCGATGATCACTCGAAAAGCGGCCCCTGCACTGGCCGCCGGGTGCGCGTTTGTGGCCCGCCCGTCCGAAGAAACGCCGTTGTCCGCACTTGCGCTGGCTGTACTTGCCGACCGTGCAGGCATTCCAGCGGGGGTATTCAACGTTGTGCCCTCACTGAACGCCAGTGAGATCGGCAAAGAATTCTGCGAAAATCCCGGAGTTCGCAAGCTGACCTTCACCGGCTCGACTCAGGTGGGCCGCATCCTTCTGCGGCAGGCGGCGGATCAGGTGATGAAATGCTCGATGGAGCTGGGCGGCAATGCTCCGTTCATCGTGTTCGACGACGCCGATCTGGATGCCGCTGTCGAAGGCGCGATGATGTGCAAGTTCCGCAACAACGGGCAGACCTGCGTCTGCGCAAACCGTATCTACGTTCAGGCTGGTGTGTATGACGCCTTCGCAGCAAAGCTGAAAGCCGCGACTGAAGCGCTGTCGGTTGGCGATGGCCTTTCAGACGGCACCACGACCGGCCCGTTGATCAACGACAAGGCGGTTGTCAAGGTTCAGGACCACATTGCGGACGCGACTGCAAAGGGTGGTCAGGTCCTGACCGGAGGCTTGCCCCACGATCTGGGCGGCACTTTCTTCCAGCCGACCATCGTCACCGGCGTCACGCAGGATATGAAAGTCGCGCAGGAGGAAACCTTTGGCCCGCTGGCCCCGCTGTTCAAATTCGAGGATGTGGATGATGTGATCGCCATGGCCAACGATACAATCTTTGGCCTGGCCGCCTATTTTTATGCCAAGGACCTGAGCCGCGTCTACAAAGTGGCCGAGGCGCTGGAATATGGCATCGTAGGCGTGAACACCGGCATCATCTCGACCGAGCTTGGCCCGTTCGGCGGTGTCAAGCAATCCGGCCTGGGCCGCGAAGGCAGCCACCACGGCATGGAAGACTATCTGGAAATGAAATACGTCTGCCTGTCGGTTTGATCTGACAAGACCCCGGTGCATCGCGTCGGGGTCGTTTGGTTTGTCACAAAACTGCAAACAAACCGTCACATCCCTGCAATGACCGGCGTTCATCCCCCTCTCATCCAATTGAGAGGGGATACCCAACGATGTCTTTGCGTTTTGCCTGCCTGACATCTGCCCTTGCCCTGACCACCGGTCAGGCCGTGGCAGAGATGAACTTCAACCGAATTGCGTCTTTTCCAGTCGTCAAGAACATGGCCGAGGGGGCCGACACCGAACGTGAAACCTCGCCCGAAATCATCGCGGCAACTGCGGATGGGATGACGCTGGTCTACACCGACAGCCCACTGGGCGTGATCGGCTTGATCGACATCACTGACCCCGCAAACCCGGCCCTGCTGGGTGCAATAGAAGTGGGTGGCGAGCCAACCTCGGTTGGAATCGTCGGTGCGACAGCTTTTGTGGGCGTCAACACGTCGGAAAGCTATACCGCTCCGTCCGGCAAGCTGATCTCGGTCGATATCGCGGGCAAAGCGGAAACCGGTGCCTGTGATCTGGGCGGTCAGCCCGACAGCGTCGCCATCGCCCCCGACGGCAGCTTTGTCGCCGTGGCGATCGAAAACGAGCGCGACGAAGACCTGAACGACGGCATCATCCCGCAGCTACCGGCCGGGTCCCTGGCGTTGGTACCGCTAAAAGACGGCGCGCTGGAGTGCGCGGGCATGAAGATGGCCCCGCTGACCGGTTTGGCCGAGGTTGCGCCGACGGACCCCGAGCCCGAGTTTGTTGACATCAACGCCCTTGGCGAGACCGTCATCACCTTGCAGGAAAATAACCACATCGCGGTGGTCGACAAAGACGGCAACGTGGTCAGCCATTTCTCGGCAGGTGCAGTTGATCTTGAAGGTATCGACGCCACCGACGAGCGCGGCGCGCTGATCTTTACCGAAAGCCAGCCGGGCCGCCTGCGCGAGCCTGATGCCGTGAAGTGGATCGACGACAATCATTTCGCCACCGCCAACGAAGGCGACTATGAGGGTGGTTCGCGCGGTTGGACGATCTTCCACAAGGACGGCACCGTTGTGTACGAAAATGGCACCGAGTTCGAGAAAGCCATAATCCAGATCGGCCACTACCCCGACAAACGCTCGGACAGCAAAGGGGTCGAGCCCGAAAGCGTGACCGCAGCGACCTTTGGCGGCACGCCCATGATCTTTGTCGGGGCCGAACGCGCCTCGGTCGTGGGTGTCTATGATGCCACCGACCCGGCCAACCCGGTACTAAAGCAACTGTTGCCTTCGGGCGTTGGCCCGGAAGGCTATGTTGCGATCCCAGAGCGTAACCTGCTGGTGTCGGCCAACGAAAAGGACCTGATCGAAGACGGTGGCCCGCGTGCCCACGTTTTGGTCTTTGAATACCAGGAGGCCCCAGCCAACTATCCGCATCTGACGTCCGCAGGCGCGGATGAGCTGATCGGATGGGGGGCTCTGTCCGGCTTGGTCGCGGATGAAGACGGCATGATCTATGCGGTCAATGACAGCTTCTACGGTTTCCAGCCCTCGATCTTCAAGATCGATCCCGGTCAGACCCCGGCCCGCATCGTGGACGTGATCCGCATTCACCGTCAGGACGGCAACCCGGCGCAGAAGTTGGATCTGGAAGGCATCACACTGGACGGTGAGGGTGGTTTCTATGTTGCTTCCGAAGGCCGTACCGACCGAGTGATCCCGCACGCGATCTACCACGTCTCGGCCGAAGGCAAGATCAAGGATCGTAAGGGCGAGATCGGCCTGCCGCCGGAACTGATGGCCGTCGAGAAGCGCTTTGGCTTTGAGGGCATCACCAGGGTTGGCGACACCCTGTGGATGGCAGTTCAGCGCGAATGGAAGGACGATCCGGACAACCACGTGAAACTCGTTGCCTACAATCTGGACACCAGGGAATGGGGTGCCGTGCACTATCCAAAAGCTGATCCGGAAAAAGGCTGGGTTGGTCTGTCGGAAATCGTGGCATTTGGTGACCATGTCTACGTCATCGAACGCGACAATCAGCACGACCACCGCGCCGTGACCAAAAAGATCTACCGCATTCCGCTGTCCGATATGACCCCGGCCCCACTTGGCGGCGAATTGCCTGTGGTCAGCAAACAAGAGGTTCGCGACCTGCTGCCCGACCTGACCTCAACCGGTGGCTACGTTCTGGACAAGATCGAAGGTCTGGCCATTCTGCCCTCGGGCGAGGCGTTTGTGATGACCGACAATGACGGCGTCGATGATGCCTCGGGCGAGACGATGTTCTGGTCGATCGGGTCAGTCACGGCTGGGAACTGATTGTCAATCCCAGCGCATTATTGGCCCCGCGGGAAAACTTCGCGGGGTCTTTTCTTTTGCAGCTTCGAATAGGCGCACGCTTACTTCTTTGGTTCTTCTGAGATTACAGTGGTCACGGTGCGCGTCGTCCGACTTCTGGTGGTCGCGATAGCCCCCAAAACCAAAGCGCAGGCCACGGCCTGGGATGTTGTAATAACCTCTCCAAACGCAAAGAACCCGACGGCAAACATCGTGGGCAATTCAATGCTTCCTACGACTGCGGTTTGAGATGCACCGATCAGCGGCGAACAGATCGTGTAAATCAGCTGCGGCACCAGCGCAGTGATCAACCCAATTCCGATGATCAACATCCAATCGGACTGCCCTTTCGGGAGCAAACTGGAAACGTCCGCACTCAACATCAAAGGCAAAAGCCCAAGTACCGATCCCAAAGAAACCGAGGCAATGCGTGCAAGTGGCGCGATGCGGGACAGCCTGTGCACCAAAACAGATATGCCGAAACCGAAACCAAGTGGGGCTGCCAGCGAAATCAGAAGCGTCGGAATGTGCTCGAGCGGAACAGATGCGGGCGAGCCAGCTATGATTGCGGCCACCACGATAAGGCCCGAGGCGAACAATGCACGCCGAGTGGGTGTATCCGAGAACAAAACCCAGGCCATAACCAACGTGAAAACCGGATATGTCATGTATAGGACGCCGACCGTCGAGGCGGGCAATGTTTCCAACGCGGTCACGTAGCCTGTCCACCCAAGCCCCATCACCACGCCCACCGCAAGACCCCAACAAATCTCGCGCCACGCTTTGCGGTGAATGACAAGAACAGGCAGCAGCAAGACTGCCGATACGACGTAGCGATAGAATGCAACGGCATAGGGTGCGACGCCTTGCTCGGTCAGTCCCCTGCTAAAATAGGGAACCAGCCCAAAGCAAATTGATGCAAATAGAACACCAAAGACCGCAAGTGCATAAGGAATAGCCGGTTTGGTCTGTGTCGACGTCGCTGCCATGCACAAGTGCTAGCACGGGTCCCGAAGAAATGAAGCAGAGATTCAGCAAGCGGAGACTATGGGTTCCTATTGCCGACAGGCACAATCCAAAAAACAACGCCCCGCGTCTGGAGGAACGCGGGACGTGTGTTGCGACAGTCTGGGAGGAGGAGACTGTCGCAGGATTCTCAGGCGTGTTAATTTACAGCCTTGGCGTCCACCACATCCTTCTCGATGGCTTTGGACGACGAAATCTCGATCCGGCGCGGTTTCAGGGCCTCGGGAACTTCGCGCTTCAAGTCGATATTCAGCATACCGTTCTCATGGCTTGCGCCAGTGACGCGGACGTGGTCTGCCAGCGCAAAACGACGCTCGAACGCGCGGGTGGCAATGCCACGATGCAGAAAGCTGCGGTCCTTGTCGTCGGTGGCTTTTTTGCCGGCCACGACAAGCGAGTTTTCCTTCACTTCGACGGACAGGTCATCTTCCGAAAAACCGGCGACAGCGACCGAAATGCGGTAGGTGTCGGCGTCGGTTTTTTCGATGTTGTATGGCGGATAGCTGGGCTGAGCCACATCGTTGGTCAGAACGCGATCCATCATGTCAGCGATCTGGTCAAAACCGATAGTTGCGCGGTGCAGCGGTGCAAAGTCAAATGTACGCATGTGTCGTATCCTCATCCTTGAGCGATTTACGATAAGTGCCCTCCGACTGGACGGGCGATTACAGGTACCGGACCCCGTTGTGGCGATCCGATACACATCACATGGGTAGCGATTTGATCGAGTTCAACCCCCGCCAGAGCTGATGAATTTCGCCCCTGATCCAGACTTGCCGGAACCGACTTGCAACCGTCGGATCGACGCCTTGGGTTGTGGTGCGTCACGCCGCATGATGGCCTTGAGCTCGGTGACGATCCCGTCAAGCTCCATGCCAAAGCCGACTTTCCGGCTGCCATCTGTACCAACCGCCGAAACAACGGACAGGATCTGCCAGCGCGATCCGTTCTTCGCCAGAACGGCGGACCCGGACGACCCGAAAGTGACATCGCAATCAAACAGGATCAGCCCCAGTTGACGATCGACAATTCGGCACGAGCGTTCCCGCGTGATCGCCTCGGACCGCCCACGACCATAAGAGGCGATGCTGACCTCACTTCCCAGAACACGCCCGCTGTGCAGCGCAAAGGGGTCTGCGATGGAATAGGGAATAGGCGCACCAAGGCGCAACAGGGCAACGTCTATCCGAACACTATCATGCGAAAGCGGCGGATTAGAGCCGTAGTTTGGGTGAATTGCAATCTGTGAAACTTGACGCTCGGCCAGGGCATTACCGTTGCTGAGCCCGGCGCGAAAAGTAACGTCTTCGGGGGCAAATGCGGTTCCGGTGCGCTGATCCACGGCGCAATGCGCCGCTGTCAGAACCATGTCTTGCGAAATCAACGTACCGGTACAAAACGACCCGCCCCCCATATCCAGCCGCCCGATCGCTTCCCAACCATAAAGGTCATCCCGGTCCGTCAGCTTGCGCTTGTTGGCTTGCGCATGGGACATGGTGGCCAGAACGCTTAAACCTAAAATGAGACTGAGGAAGGATCTGATCACGGCCGAATGAACCTCGCGCCGACGTTTTTCCCAGACCCTGAGCTGGGCGATGACAATCCGAATCCACGCCCTGCAGCCAGTTCATCACGCAGCAATTGCAAAGAGTGCTCAACGGCAGTGCCAATTGCTACATTCTCGCCGTCCTGACTGGCCTTGGCCGCAACAACAGACACGATCTGAGGGCGCGGGCCCTCAAAGGAAAAAACCGGCGCCCCGGACGAGCCGAAATCAACGTCACACGACATGACCATGACACCTTTTTGCCGGTTCATCACGGAACAGACCTGTTGCAGCGATGGTGCCTCGGACCGGTCATGCGCATAAGACACTACGCCAACTTCCGCGCCCCTGCGGGGTTGATCCCCTGACTCGAAGGGAATGACGGCGGTGTTTCTGATGGGTTGCCACAGCTCGATCAAGGCCACATCCACGCTTACCCTGTCGGTTGTTGAGGCAGCGCTGAATTGATAGTCGGGATGGATCACGGCCTGCCGCGCCGTCCGATAGGCCAGGGCACGCCCCAAACGCCAACCTGCCAGAAACTCGATATCTCCCGGATTGATCCGTTGCCCTGAAACTTTGTCGAACAGGCAATGTGCCGCTGTGAGCACCAATGTTGGCGACACAAGCGTTCCGGTGCAAAACCCTTTGCCCGCTATATCCAGCCGACCCACGGCCATCCATTCGCGACCAGAATCCGAAGTGTCCAGACTTTTCAGCCCGGTATCCTGCGCTGTGGCCGCCATCGGCAAGACACAGAGCACAATCGCCTTGATCCAGTTACGCACGCGGTTCTCCGGGATTCACTCTGGCCTATTTGTCCTACGGGTTGCGTTGGGCGAAAATAGGGCAATCAGCGGCTGCGAGAAATTCCAAGGCAAGTGATGCGCGTGGGCACCAACGCGAATTACTTCAAGATCGGTACAGCGTCCCTTGATTGTTGCATCGACGGCGGCTTTGGCCCACCAGTCGCCCAGTCCAGCAATTCAACTGTATGCAAAACCGGGATCTGCGTGCCCGACCCGATCTGCATCATGCATCCAATGTTTCCTGCAGCAATGAGGTCCGGCTTCTTCACTTCCAGCGTTTTGACCTTGCGCTGCTTCAGCTGGCCAGAAATCTCGGGCTGCATCAGGTTGTACGTGCCGGCGCTGCCGCAGCACAGATGGCTGTCGGCAGGCTCGACAACGTTGAACCCGGCCCGTTTCAGCAAGTCCTTGGGATAGGTCTTGATCTTCTGCCCGTGTTGCAGGGAACAGGCCGCATGATAGGCAACCGTAAGGTTTTTGTCGCGTCCATCAGGTAAGTCCAGCTGCATGACCAACTCACTGATATCCATGGCAATACCCGAGACACGCTCAGCATCTTTGGCCAGAGGATCGTTCCGGAACATATGTCCATAGTCTTTGACTGTCGTACCACAGCCCGACGTATTGATGACGATGGCATCCAGACCATCGCCGTCCATTTCGCGCGTCCACGCCTTGATATTGGCGGCGGCGGCCGCGTGGCTTTCACGACTTTTACCCATATGGTGCGTCAAAGCTCCGCAACACCCAGCGCCTTCGGCCACCACAACTTCGCATCCAAGACGGGTCAGCAATCGTATCGTGGCGTCATTGATGTCCGTGTTCAGGGCTTTCTGCGCACAGCCCGTCATCAGTGCCACGCGCTTTTTCCGATCTCCCTTGGCCGAAAAACTCTGCGGGTCATCGTTGCGGCTGACCGGCGGGATGTGTTTTGGGGCCATATCCAACATCGCCCGCAACCGGGCATCAGGCATCAGAAACCGAAACGGACGGCCCAGCTTGGCACCGATCAGGGCCCAGCGAAACCGCATCGGATAGGGCAGGATCTGCGCCAGAACCCAACGTAGTACACGGTCCGTCAAGGGGCGTTTATAGTTCGACTCGATATATTCGCGTGCGTGATCGACCAGGTGCATGTAATGCACACCCGATGGACAGGTGGTCATGCAGGCCAGACAGGACAGGCAGCGATCGATATGCTTGACCGTCTTTTCATCCGGTACGCGTTCGTTTTCCAGCATGTCCTTGATCAGGTAGATACGGCCGCGCGGGCTATCCAACTCATCCCCCAACACCTGATAGGTCGGGCATGTCGCAGTACAGAACCCGCAATGCACACAACTGCGCAGAATCTCGTTCGAGCGCTGGAATGCCGGGTCTTGCAGCTGTTTTTCTGTGAATTTTGTTTGCATCGCCCTACCCCATCAGTCCCGGATTGAATACGGATCGAGGGTCAAACCTCGCCCTTATCCCCTGTGTTAGAGCCAAAAGAGCGGCGTTTTCCGGCTGGAATCGCCCCAGCGCTTGCATTTCTTCCGGGGCCGCCCGCACCAGCGTTGAATGCCCCTGAACATAACTGAGAGCGGCTCGCAAATCCTCGCCTTCGGGCGCCAAAGTCCAGATCAGACCGCCACCCCAATCGACCACCCTGTTCGGATTATTGTCGCTGGCCACACGGACCATGTCCGTCGGCTTGACCGAGGTCTTCCAGACATTGCCCGTCTTGTCGGCAAAAGGCTCGATGTCGCGCACTTCACGCCAAATCGCAGCATTTTCAACCGGATCGGTGACAACCTGATCCGGCTTCATTTCCGCGAAAAGTTCCAGCAACTTGCCGACGCGATACTCGACAGATTGCTCAAACCCTTCGATCCGCAGCACCGTCCGAGAAGGTTTGCCGCCACACTCGGGCAACCGCGCCGCGCCATTGACTTCGAAGGGCGAGCACAATGCGTCACAAAACAGCTTGGACGTCGCGGTCCACCCGCGATCTTCCCAAACAAGCGTCGCAACGGCCTCTGGTTTGGGCAGCACTTTCAATGAAACCTCGGTCAATACTCCCAACGTGCCCCAGGACCCAGCCATCAATTTCACCAGATCATAACCGGTGACGTTCTTCATCACCCGCCCACCGTTCTTGACCACCTGACCGCGCCCATCGACAAAGCGCACGCCCAACAGAAAGTCCCGGCACGCTCCGGCCTGAATCCTGCGCGGCCCTGAAACATTTGCAGCGACAACACCGCCAATGGTCGGTTCACCCGAAGTTCCCAGCAACGCGCGATGATCCATCGGTTCAAACGCCAGTTGTTGCCCTTCCGCATCCAGCGCGGCCTCGATCTCAGCAAGTGGCGTACCTGCCTTGGCCACAAGTGTCAGGGCTCCGGGCTCATAAAGGGTGATACCGCTCAGCCCCGACACATTCAGTTCAGTGTCCGGCCCGGTCACACCGCGTGTTCCGCCCCCAGCTATCCGCACCGGCTCTTTCAACCCGGCCACCAGTTCCGCCAACTCGGCTTCCGTCTCAGGTCTCATTTGCTTCATCTTTTCAAAAATACTCCGGGGAAATCGCGCCTGCGAGATTGGGGCACAGCCCCTTTATTCCGCCGCAATGCGCCGCGCCTCGGATACGTCCAGAGGGAACACCTTTGCGGGGTTCAACAGCCACTGGGGATCAAATACATCCTTGACCGCCATCTGCGCCTCAAGATCGGCTGGCGCATATTGATGTGACATCAGATCCCGCTTCTCGATGCCGACGCCATGTTCGCCCGTCAGACATCCGCCGACATCCACGCACAGCTTCAGGATCTCGGCCCCAAACGCCTCGCATTTCTCCAAATCGCCGGGTTTGTTGGCATCAAACAATATCAAGGGATGCATGTTGCCGTCGCCGGCGTGAAACACATTCCCCACCGGCAGTCCAAATTCTTCACTCATCTCACCGATGCGACGCAAGACTTCGGGCAAAGAGGACACCGGAATCGTCCCATCCAGACACATATAGTCGTTCATCTGCCCCATTGCGCCAAAAGCCGATTTCCGGCCCAGCCAGATTTTTGCGCTTTCTTCGGCAGACTGGCTTTCGCGCAGCTCAACGGGATTGTGACGCTTGGCGATCTCGACAATCTTCGAAAGCTGATGATCAATCTCGGCCTCCGATCCTTCAACTTCGACGATCAGCAGAGCATGGCAATCGGGATATCCGGCCTTCGCAAAATTCTCACAGGCTTTGATGCACAAGGTGTCCATGAACTCGATCGCAACCGGTAAAATACCAGATTTGATAATATCAGAGACACATTGGCCCGCGACCTCATTGTCATCGAAGCCCATCAGAACCGGCCGCGCCCCTTCGGGTTTGCGCAGAATACGCAGCGTGGCCTCGGTCACGACACCCAACTGCCCTTCTGACCCGCAAATGACGCCCAGCAGGTCCAGACCGGGGGCATCCAGATGCGCACCGCCGATTTCGACAACACTGCCGTCCATCATCACCATGGTCACACCCAGCAGGTTGTTCGTGGTCACTCCGTATTTCAGACAATGCGCACCACCCGAATTCATCGCGATATTCCCGGCAATGGCGCACGCCAATTGCGAGGACGGATCGGGCGCATAAAAGAAGTCCTCTTCCTCGACGGCGCCCGTAACGCTCAGATTGGTCCGTCCGGTCTGCACCTTGATGAAGCGGTTGTCATAATCGACCTCCAGCACCTCATTCATCCGCGCCACGCCCAGAATGACGCAATCCGCAGTGGGCAGGGCCCCGCCCGCCAGCGAGGTGCCCGCGCCACGTGGGACAACCGGCACTCCTTCTTCATGGCAGATGCGCAGAACATCCGAGACTTCTTTTGTATTGGACGGCAACACGGCCAGCATCGGTGGGCACTTATACGCTGTCAGCGCATCGCACTCATAGGCTCGGGTCTCAACCGGGTCCTCGATGATGGCACTCTCGTGCAGGACACGCGACAGGCGCGCAACAATCTCCGATTTTCGGCTCAGAACCTGCGGGCTTGGCTTTGGCATTTCCATGGCGGCGTCTCCTTTTGGTAAAATAATATTACCAATTTCAAAATCTGGCAAGTTCTTCCATTCGGCCTTAGTGTCACGCTTATGATCTGGATCGAACGTGCCGCATTGTTTTCCCCTCTGGACTACACCGCCCTCGCCGTACTGCTGGGCGCGTGGCTGTGGATCGGGTGGAAGATCGAACATCCGTCGCCGCAGAAGCGTTCTGTCTCACAGATGGTGGACAACTACCGCCGCGATTGGATGCGCGAGATGGTGACGCGCCAACCGCGCATGTTCGACGCGCAGGTTGTGGCCGCAATGCGCCAGGGCAGTACGTTCTTCGCGTCCACCACAATGATTGCGATCGGCGGTGGGCTGGCCCTGTTGGGCAATACCGAGCGACTGGCAGGAGTTGCCAGTGACCTCGCCATCGGAAGCGCGCCTGCCATGGTGTGGGAGATCAAGATACTAGTCGTCGTTCTCTTGTTGGCCAACGCATTCTTGAAATATGTCTGGGCGCATCGCCTGTTTGGGTATTGTGCCGTGTTGATGGCATCGGTCCCAAACGACCCTGAAGACCCGCAAGCGTACCCACGCGCCGCTCAATCGGCCGAGATTTGCGTCACAGCAGCGCGCAGCTTTAACCGCGGTCTCCGCGCCACCTATTTTGCGCTGGCCTCGTTGGCATGGTTCCTTGGGCCAATCGCTCTGATGTTGGGCACCGTGACCACGTTCGGGGTCTTGTATCGGCGCGAATTTGCCTCGCAGTCCCGAACAATCCTGATGTCTCAAAACCCCAACACAGAGACGTGATCCCGATGCACCGCGATACCCCGTACATTCGCGCTATGCGATATGT
The DNA here is from genome assembly GCF_059612245.1 of Ruegeria sp. CDSA079. Taxonomy (NCBI): domain Bacteria; kingdom Pseudomonadati; phylum Pseudomonadota; class Alphaproteobacteria; order Rhodobacterales; family Roseobacteraceae; genus Ruegeria; species Ruegeria sp. CDSA079. The sequence goes on from NZ_JBXWQF010000012.1 coordinate 102,155, forward strand.
GATTCTCAGCGCCTTCCTGGCCAGCCCCACCGTTGCCGACTCGCCGACTATCGAGAAAGTCGCGGCCAGTCGAAGTGGCGATACATGGCGCTTCGATGTCACGATTCGGCACCCGGACATCGGATGGGATGATTACGCCGATGGTTGGCGTGTTTTGGACATGAATGGAAACGAGTTGGGGATGCGTGTCCTGCATCACCCACATGTGGATGAGCAGCCGTTCACCCGCTCGCTGAGCGGTGTGGAGATACCCGAAGGCACAGCGCAGGTGCAGATTCAGGCGCGTGACAATGTCGGTGGCTGGGGCGAAGACACAACAGTGGTCGACCTGAACTGAACGTCAGAACACCCCAAGGCTCAAGCCCGCCGCCATCGCGGCTCCAATCTCGCGGCATTTCTCAAGCTGATCTTCGGGAATAGATTTTTCGGCCAGAATCGCCTCGGGCGTTTGTGCATGGGTGCAGAGGATCAGCGGTGGTTGCACCTCTTTCAACCGCCAGCCGGTTGCAATGCGGGCGGTTTGGCGCGCGGCGTTTGCGCCATCTGATCCCGCGCAGACCAGTTGCGCATATGGACGACCTTCGATTTTCCCCAGAACCGGATAGTAACTGCGGTCGAAAAACTCCTTCATCAGACCCGAAATCGCGGCCAGGTTCTCGGGCGCGCAGAAAAGATAGCCGTCGGCTTCTAGCAGATCATCAGGCCCGGCCTTATCAGCGGTTTTTAGAACAACGTCTGCCTCGTCTCGTCCGGCCTCCGCCGCTGCTTCGGCCATTTGCCGGGCTCCACCGGTGCGCGAATGGTAAACGATCAGAAGCTGCGCCATGTCAGACCCGGTGATAAGGGCCGCCCGACAGGATGGTCGCGGCCCGATAAAGTTGCTCGGCCAACATCACACGGACAAGCATATGGGGCCAGACCATCGACCCGAATGAAATGGAAAAATCGGCCTCAGCCCTTAGATTAGGGTCTATTCCGTCCGCTCCGCCGATGATCATCGCCAGATCTTGCCGCCCAGCATCGCGCCATCCACCCAACTTTTTGGCAAATTCGGGTGAGGACATGACCCGCCCCCGCTCATCCAAGGTGCAGATCACAGCACCTTTGGGCACCGCCTTGCGCAGCAGGGCAGCCTCTGCCCCCATGCCAGCGTTTTTCTTGTCTTCGACTTCGACTACACGCGCGGGACCAAGACCCAACGCACGGCCGGTCCGGTCAAATCGGGTCATGTAGTCGTCAAGCAGGGACCTCTCCGGTCCGGCACGCAATCGCCCGACCGCAATTATGCTGATACGCATATCTCTCTCGCCTCCGGCCCCTTAATACAGGCCGGGATGGCGCCTCAGTTTGCCGAGGCGCTACCGCCCTGAGGCAGCCACATCTTTTCCAGCTGATAGAATTCACGCACTTCGGGGCGGAAGATATGGACGATCACGTCGCCCGTATCGATCAGCACCCAGTCGCCGGCATCTTTGCCTTCGACCTTCGAGGTGAAACCGAATTCCTGCTTGATGCGATCCGTCAGCTTTTCCGCCATGGCCGAGACCTGACGGGTCGACCGACCCGAGGCAATAACCATGTGATCCGCAACAGAAGACTTACCCTGCAGATTGATCTGCACGACGTCTTCGGCCTTGTCATCGGAAAGTGAGGAAAGGATACGCTCAAGCAGCTTGTCGCTGATTGACTGAGAGTGGGCCATCATTTTGGCCCCGTCATCGGCGGGTAAACCCGCCTGTGTATGTAGAGACAGGACATAGTCCTCCTTTGTTGCGCGCCGTGAAACCCCGGCGCCGGGGTATTAATAAGGTAACAAGCACCCCACGACATTTCAATGAAGGCCCCCCGACCCCTCGCAGGAATGTGCCTTGGCGGCATCTGCAGGGGTACGCAAGACCTTGATAGACTCGACCAGTATCTATATCTGACCGCTTATGAGACCTCATACGGCCCCGAATATCGACCTGCAAGACCGCACGCGCCTGCGCGAACGGTTCTTTGGGGCCGCCCGCACGGTTCTGGCCCGCCTAGCCGCGGCCTAAGCCAACTCGCCAGCCAATTCTCATTACATACGGGAGTGGACCAATGTCCCCCAAAACACTCTATGACAAGATCTGGGATGCCCATGTCGCGCACGAAGCCGATGATGGCACCTGCCTGCTGTATATCGACCGCCATCTGGTACACGAAGTCACCAGCCCGCAGGCGTTCGAAGGCCTGCGCATGGCGGGCCGCAAGGTGCGCGCACCGGAAAAGACCATCGCCGTGCCGGACCACAACGTTCCAACCACACCAGACCGCGTGAATGGGATCGAGAACCCGGAATCGCGCATTCAGGTCGAAGCGTTGGACAAGAACGCGAAGGATTTCGGCATTCACTATTATCCGGTGAATGACGTGCGGCAGGGCATCGTGCACATTGTCGGCCCCGAGCAAGGCTGGACCCTGCCCGGCATGACCGTGGTCTGCGGCGACAGCCACACGGCGACTCACGGCGCGTTTGGAGCGTTGGCCCACGGCATCGGGACGTCTGAAGTGGAACATGTTCTGGCCACCCAGACCCTGATCCAGAAGAAATCCAAGAATATGAAGGTGGAAATCACCGGTAAGCTGCAGCCGGGTGTGACTGCCAAGGATATCACTCTGGCCGTGATCGGCGAGACCGGCACCGCCGGCGGCACCGGCTATGTCATCGAATATTGCGGCGAAGCGATCCGTGATCTGTCGATGGAAGGTCGGATGACCGTCTGCAACATGGCCATCGAAGGCGGCGCCCGCGCTGGCCTGATCGCACCGGATGAAACCACCTTTGAATATGTCAAAGGCCGCCCGCACGCCCCTAAAGGTGCCCAGTGGGAAGCTGCGATGGATTGGTGGAAGACCCTGTTCACCGATGAAGGAGCGCATTTCGACAAAGTCATCACCCTGCGCGGTGAAGACATCGCGCCAGTCGTGACCTGGGGCACCAGCCCCGAGGATGTTCTGCCGATCACAGCGACCATCCCCCACCCGGAAGATTTCGAAGGCGGCAAGGTCGACGCGGCCCGACGTTCCATCGAATACATGGGTCTGGAAGCCGGCCAGAAGCTGAGCGACGTGGAAATCGACACTGTATTCATTGGCTCCTGCACTAATGGCCGCATCGAAGACCTGCGCGCCGCCGCAGAGATTCTGAAAGGCAAGAAGATCAAGGATGGGATGCGCGCCATGGTCGTGCCGGGTTCCGGTCTGGTCCGAGCACAGGCTGAGGAAGAAGGTCTGGCGGAAATCTTCAAAGAGGCAGGCTTTGAATGGCGTCTGGCCGGTTGTTCAATGTGTCTGGCGATGAACCCTGACCAGTTGCAGCCGGGCGAGCGCTGTGCCGCGACCTCGAACCGCAACTTCGAAGGCCGTCAAGGCCGCGGCGGACGGACCCATTTGCTGAGCCCGGCGATGGCTGCCGCAGCGGCAATCACAGGACGGCTGACAGACGTCCGTGAATTGATGTAAGGTGCCCTCATAGCTAGATATTTGAGGGATTGAAGAAATGAGTGACTGGATCAAATGGCTTTTGCTGGGACTTCTGTCCATAGCGTTCGGCATCTTTGCCCTGGGCAATGCCATTGCGGCTTCGATTGCCGTGACAGTGGTGACCGGCGCGTTGTTGCTGGTTGCAGGGGCGATGCAAGTGGTCGGCGGATTTACCGTCGAAGGCACGGGCAACAAGATTCTGTCACTCATCATGGGTGCGGTCATGCTGTTTCTGGGCTGGTCCTTTCTGGATCACCCTCTGCAGGGCACACTGACCTTGGCGACCGTGATGCTGATCCTGTTTATGGCAGGCGGCATCGCACGGGTCATCCTGTCGTTCCAGATGAAAGGAACGCAGTTTTTCTGGCCTACGATGATCTCGGGCATCTTGTCGATCATCCTCGCAGGCATCATCTGGTCTTATGCAAGCAGCGAACCTACAGCTCTGCTGAGTTTGCTGGGAATCCTGCTGGGAATCGAGATGTTGTTCAACGGGTTCGGATTGGTCTTCATGGCGCTCTTCGTCAAGAACGCACCCAAAGGCGAAACGAAAGAAGCTTAAACGCGGGATACGGGCGCGGCCCTCTCTCGCAGGAGTGTAAACATGGAAAAGTTTGACAAAGTCCACGGGGTGGCCGCCCCAATGCCGCTGATCAATATCGACACCGATATGATCATCCCAAAAGTGCACCTGAAAACCATCAAGCGATCCGGTCTTGGCGTCGTGCTGTTTGATGAGATGCGCTATCACGATGACGGGCAGGAGAACGAAGAGTTCATCCTGAACAAGCCTGCTTATCGTGAGGCCGAGATTCTGGTTGCTGGCGACAATTTCGGCTGTGGCTCATCGCGCGAGCACGCGCCTTGGGCAATCAAGGATTTCGGTATCAAGGTGGTGATCTCGACCAGCTTTGCCGACATCTTCTTCAACAACTGCTTCAAGAACGGAATCCTGCCCATCGTGGTCGAGGAAGAACATCATGCAGTTCTGATGGAAGACGCACATAAAGGCGAAAACGCCCGTATAACCGTGCATCTGGAAGATCAGCAGATCACCACCTCGGACGGCGTTGTCATCGAGTTCGACGTCGATCCGCACCGCAAGCACTGCTTGCTGAACGGTTTGGACGATATCGGCCTGACGATGGAAAAAGATCATCACATCGACAAATTCGAAGATCACGCCAGTCAGGCCCGTCCCTGGGTGTGATTCTGGGGGCGAATCTGTGGACACTCAACCTAACGGGGTCGCTGCGGCGACCTCGTTCTCGTTCTTGGGGTTGATTTTTGCAAAACCACAACATGTAGGTCTCACATTGAGATACACGTCGGATTTGCGTCCGAATTGATGCAATCTCGCACCAGTTGCGCCATCATTTTGCCCGAAATCACGTGTTTTCTGCCCCCTGTCTTGAGCGAAATGCCGCTTGTCGTCCATGTTGGCGCTAAAGAGGCATCCGTCACAAAGACGCGAGGAGACGGGCACAAGTTGGATTCAGGTCGGCAAAGATCGACTGGTTCGGTTTGAAAAAGGGTTCGGATTGTGATTGCACGCACAACAGGGGCGGCGATACGCGGAGTACTTGTAGCACTGATGGTGCTGACTCCCGCGTTGTACCTGCCTGTATCATCGACGAACGGGACCGAGATTCTGGTCTTTCTCGCGATCCTCGCGTTCCTTCTGACGTTTGCGGAATACAATTCCGCCTTTCCCAGCTTTATCGAATTTCGCGACGCACCACCGGTGAATCGCCTTCGGTTTGTTGGTCTGATGTCGATGGTCACGTTCCTGACTTTGATCTGTAAAAATGGCTACACGCCGACCGATCTGACCTCATTTGCATATGGTGTCGGTCTGGCCGTCGCAAATGTGGCAGATTTCCCCTATTCTCCGGTTCGTTTGGTTGTGTTGATGTTGCCTGCGGATGCCGGTCACACACTGATCGAACTGGTGCGGATTACGGCCAGCGTGGCCTATGTAGCTGCTCTGGTAACAGTTGCCAGCTTTGCGTATGCGGTTAAGGTCCGCGGATGGCCCACCGGGAACGGGGCCTTCAATGTCTGGACGAATCTGCCACTCTTTGATCCCACCAAAGGCGGAGACGTTGTGACACGCCTGCAACGGGATGGCCGCCTGAACATCTGCATCGGTATTCTGCTGCCCTTCCTTATTCCGGCCGTTATCAAACTCGTCAGCAGCATGGTTGCTCCGATCTCACTCAGCAACCCGCAGACGCTTATCTGGACCATGTGCGCATGGGCCTTTCTGCCAGCCAGCATGATCATGCGTGGCGTGGCGACTCTGCGTATTGCCGGGCTGATTGTGGAAAAACGCCGCGCCTATTCAACAAGCGAGACGACGCAGGCTGCATGATCCGCGCATTGGTTCTGCTTCTGCTGCCCTTGGCAGCACAGGCAGACATCTTACGCATCGCCACCTACAATACCGAGCTCAGCCGAAAAGGCCCTGCATTGTTGTTGCGCGACATTGAACGCGATGACAGTCAGGTTCTGGCCGTCATCGACGTTATCGCGGCAGCCCATCCTGACGTTATCGCCCTACAGGGTATCGATTGGGACATGGAGGGCGCGGCTCTCAACGATCTGGCCAACAAACTGCTCGCCGCAGGTTTGGATTATGGCTATCATTTCTCTGCGCAACCCAATGCGGGTCTCGAAACATCGCTGGATTTGGACGGAGATGGCCGAACTCAAGGCCCCGGCGACGCGCAGGGTTGGGGCCAGTTCACGGGCCAAGGCGGGCTGGCGGTTCTGTCCCGCTATGAAATCGTCAGCGAAGAAGTTCAGAATTTTTCCGATCTGCTTTGGCAGGATCTTCCGGGGGCTGATCCGCCCCGGGTAGATGGGCAACCCTTTCCGTCCAAGGATGCGCAATCAGTTCAGCGTTTGTCCTCGACCGCGCATTGGGTGGTGCCGGTCAAAACCCCATGGGGGCGGATCAACCTGATGACTTTTCACGCCGCCCCGCCAGTTTTCGACGGGCCCGAGGACCGCAATGGTCTGCGCAACCGGGATGAGATCCGGTTCTGGTCCGTCCTTCTGAACGGTGATCTGGGGCCAGCGCCCGCAGGGCCTTTCGCTATCGCCGGGGACGCCAATCTCGACCCTTCGCGCGGTGAGGGGCACAAGCAGGCCATCCACGCTCTGCTCTCTCATCCCAATGTGCAGGATCCGCGCCCGACAGACCCGTCAGGTTCCTCCGCAACCGTCGAATGGAAAGCTACAGGAGAGATGCGCGTTGATTATCTCTTGCCGTCCAGGGATCTGCGCGTTGTTGGCTCTGGGGTTGTGTGGCCCGACGAAAGCAGTGCGCTGTTTGACAGCGCCCAGCGCGCCAGCAGACACCGTCTGGTCTGGGTTGATATCACGTTACCCTAAAGCATCGCCCGCATTTGCGATCGCAGACAGAGATGCAACAGTTTCAGTTGGGATCGCAGTGCGCATGGCATCATCCAAATCGGTCTGAACCATCGGACCAAGCAGGTCTGCCAAATGGGCTCCATCCAATTGATGCGGCATCTGCCACAGGTATCGCATCTCGATCAGATGCGGGGCCATGGACCAGAACGGGCGGGCCAATTGCAACGGCCACCATTGCATCGGCTTCACGGCAATAGGCCGCCCGATAACGCGCGACAGCGATTGTGCGATCTGCGTTCCGGTCAGGGTGTATCCTTCAAACGGAACATCACAAAACCTGGGCAACTCTCTGCGCATCTCGGCCAGCGCGACGGCAGCGCGGGCCAGATCGGGCAAATAGGCCCAGGCATGCAGTGCCTCAGGGTTGCCGGGATAGGTCAACTGTTTGCGCTCCAGGCGTTTGATCATGACCTGATCGAACCAGTTGCCTGACGCCTTTGTATCAATGAAATCCCCTGCACGCAGGATGATGGTGCGAACACTTGAGGCACGATACGCCTCTTCCATCTCAATCCGGATACGCCCAAGCGGATTGGTGGCCAGATGCGGCGTTTCACCTGACCACGGGCTTGGAGTGTCGTTTCCGAACACATAGACATTGCCCGGAAGCAGCACGGTTGCCCGCGCGCGTGTCGCGGCATCAATCACGAGTCGCGTCAAGCTTGGTACATCTTTGGCCCAGTTTGGATAGGCCGGATTCCACCCGTTCACGATGACGTCCACCCCACGTGCCGCTTGCGCAAGTGTGTCAGAGCCACGGCTGAACACCCGCACCTCCCATCCTGCGGCCTGAAAAGCCAGCCTGGCATTGCGCCCGAAACGGCCCGATGCACCCAGTATCAATGCTGTTTGTGTCATGGCGACCTCCTGTTCAGAGGCAATCTACCCATTCATTTTACATAATGAATTGCCGCTGGGCGCAGAATATGTATTCATTTCTGAATGGATAAAGCACTGACACACGCGGACTGGTCCCTGATCCAAAGCTTTCTGGCCGTAGCCGAAACAGGTTCACTGTCTGCAGCGGCCCGACACCTGGATCGCAGCCAGCCCACATTGGGACGACAGGTCCAAAGCCTTGAAGACGCGTTGGGCGTATCCCTGTTCGATCGACACGCACGCGGGCTGAAACTCAGCGCGGCGGGCGCGCAGCTTTTGCCCATGGCGCAACAAATGCACAGCGCCATGACTGCGTTCAGCCTGGCCGCTGCCGGGCAATCCCAGCAATTGGAAGGCTCTGTCCGGATCACCGCATCCGTCTTTGCGTCGCATCACCTGCTGCCCCCAATCCTTGCGGACATCCGCAGGAAAGAACCGTCCATTCAGCTTGAGTTGGTCGCCACCGACACAACCGAGAACCTTCTGTACCGCGAGGCGGACATTGCGGTGCGCATGTATCGCCCGGCCCAGATGGACATCATTTCCCGCCATCTGGGAGAGGTGCCCCTGTGTTTTTGTGCGGCCAAATCCTATCTGGACCGAAAAGGACGCCCCAAAACCCCCGAGGAACTCTTCGCACATGACCTGGTTGGCTTTGATGCCAACCAAGACATCATCAAAGCCATGCGCGAAAAGGGATGGCCCGCCAGCCGTGACAGTTTCACCACCCGCTGCGATCTGCAAAGCGCCTATTGGGAACTGATCCGAGCTGGTTGCGGCATCGGGTTCAGCCAGATACAGGTGGCCGCGGCTGATCCGGTGGTTGAGATTCTGCCACTTGATGTGGACATTCCGGTTCTACCGGTCTGGTTGGCCGCTCCACAGGCCATGCGCCAGACCCCGCGCATTCGCAGGGTCTGGGATCTTCTGGTTGAGGGTCTCAAAGCCAGTCTTTGAAACTCAAAGCGGCCCTGTATAGGTCCCGCGCGCAGGGTAGTTGTTGCCCAGCGTGAACTTCAGGCCACCGGCAATATCCGACATGGACGGGCGTCCAAACGGCGTGGTCTGCTGCCACGCGTAATAAAGCGTTTGGTCGGGCGCGATATAGAAATGACCGGGCTCTGCGAAAAGATCGGGTTCTGCACTGCCTTCACGCTTGGTCGAGATGTTCAGCCCCCAATCCTCACGCGCTTCTGCCAACGGCAGGCTGTGACCCACACGAAGTCGGGTCGCCCCGGCTTTCTCAGCGGTTTCGGCGGCACGTTCGGCGGTATCTGTCGTGATCATGATGACCTCGACACCCAGCGCCGCAAAATCGTCCAGCGCCACTTCGACCTCGGTCATCTGTTTGATGCAGATCGGACAATGCAGCCCGCGATATTGAATCACCAGCGTCCCGTTTTCGCCCTTGTCCGCCTCAAGATCGAAGCTGCCATGCGCCACGGTTTCGATTTTCAGCGCAGGAACCGGATTTCCAGGTGTCAGCATGTGTTTTCCTCGTGTTTTGACGGGTTCGTCTCATTGACCCGATGCAACGCAGACGCTAGGCCCTGTGCAACAAAACGCAAGGAGACCCTTCATGTCCAACCCCTCGCTCCTCATCCTGCCCGGAGACGGAATTGGCCCGGAAGTTATGGCCGAAGTGCGCAGAATCATCGATTGGTTCGGCACCAATCGCGGTCTTCAATTTGACGTGAGCGAGGATCTGGTCGGCGGTGCGGCCTATGACGCCCACGGCAAGCCCTTGTCCGATGAGACGATGGCCAAAGCGCAAGAGGTTGACGCGGTGCTGCTGGGTGCTGTTGGCGGTCCGAAATACGACGATCTGGATTTCAGCCTGAAGCCCGAGCGCGGCCTGCTGCGCCTGCGCAAAGAAATGGACCTGTATTCGAATCTGCGCCCGGCCCAGTGCTTTGACGCGCTGGCCGATTTCTCGTCGCTGAAGAAAGACATTGTCGCCGGTCTGGATATCATGATCGTGCGCGAGCTGACCTCGGGCGTCTATTTCGGCGAGCCGCGCGGCATCTTTGAAGAAGGCAACGAACGCGTCGGCATCAACACCCAGCGTTACACCGAATCCGAGATCGAACGCGCCGCGCGCTCGGCCTTTGAACTAGCGATGCGCCGGAACAAAAAGCTGTGCTCGATGGAAAAAGCCAACGTTATGGAATCCGGCATCCTGTGGCGCGAGGTGGTTAACCGCGTTGCTGCCGATTACCCCGAAGTCGAGCTGAGCCATATGTACGCCGATAACGGTGCCATGCAGCTGGTGCGGGCACCTAAGCAATTCGACGTCATCCTGACCGACAACCTGTTCGGCGACATCCTATCCGACTGCGCCGCGATGCTGACCGGCTCGCTGGGGATGCTGCCGTCGGCTTCGCTGGGTGCACCGATGGCCAATGGCCGGCCCAAGGCGATGTACGAACCGGTCCACGGTTCCGCGCCTGATATCACGGGTCAGGGCAAAGCCAACCCGATCGCCTGTATCCTCAGCTTTGCCATGGCGCTGCGCTACAGCTTTGATCAAGGCGAAGAGGCAAACCGCCTGGAAGCCGCGATCGAGAAAGTTCTGGCTGATGGTGTCCGCACCGCCGACCTGCTGGCGGATGAAGGCGTTACACCGGTTTCGACCACCGAAATGGGTGATGCAATCCTGGCGGCTTTGGATTCCAGCGTCTAAGTTAAGCAAGAAACGAATGACAAAAGGCGGTGCCCAGTGCACCGCCTTTTTAGTCAATTACCGCCAAAGATGTTCTTCAGCAGATTATTGATATCCTTGGCGAAACCGCCTTGCTTGCGGCGCGGTTGCGGCTGCGCGACCTGTACTGGCGGTGTAGGAGCCATCATCGGCAAAGGTGTGGGCGTCATCCCTTCGGTGACACGCAGCATGGTCTCTTGCCAGATTTCGGCAGGCAGCCCGCCCCCGGTTACGCCAGACAATGGCGTGTTGTCGTCATAACCCATCCAGACGCCGGTCACATAATCTGCCGTAAACCCGATAAACCACGCATCCCGCGCGGCCTGAGTTGTCCCGGTTTTGCCCGCCACCTGCCAACCCGGCAGCTTGGCGCGCCCGCCGGTGCCTTCGGACACCACACGCTCCATCATCCAGGTCAATTGCTTGGCGGCGGAGTCATTGATCACCCGCTCACCAATACCGGTCGTCGTGACCATGACGGGCGTTTCGTCGCCCAACAGTTTCAGCTCGGTCAGACCATAGGGCTCAACCGCCGATCCACCGTTCAGGATACCCGCGTAAGCCCCTGTCATCTCAATCAGCGTGCTTTCGGATGCACCCAGTGCCAATGCCGGTCCCTGCGCCAGATCACTGGCGATCCCAAAGCCGCTGGCTATGGTGCGGACGTTATCCAAACCCGAGATCTCGGCCACTTTGACTGCCGGAATGTTCAGAGAGTTTTTCAGTGCATCCGCCAGCGTCACCTGTCCATAGAACTTATTGGTGTAGTTCTTGGGGCACCATTGGCCTGATCCGGGGATGTCCACGCAATAGGGCTCATCCATCACCGTATCCAGCGGAGAATACCCAAGTTCCAGCGCGGTGGCGTAGACAAACGGCTTGAACGACGATCCGGTCTGGCGCAGGGCCTGCGTCGCCCGATTGAACGCACCCGACACACGCGTCTTGCGCCCGCCAACCATGCCGCGCACAGCACCGTCCGCAGACATCACAACGATTGCAGCCTGAGCTTTGGACCCTTCGCGCACCTTTTCCTGAAAGATGTACTTTAGCGCTTCTTCGGCAGAGGTCTGAATGCGCTGATCCAGAGTAGTGCGGATAACCACATCCTCGGTCGTATTACGGGTAAAGAACTCGGGCCCACTGGCCATGACCCAATCTGCGAAATAGCCGCCCGCTCGCGCAGCGGCAGCGTCTGAAAGTTCAGCAGGTCTTGCACGCGCCTCGCTGGCTTGTGCAGCGGTCAGATAACCCTGATCCTCCATCAGCCCAATCACAAGCCGCGCCCGGTCCTGAGAGCGTTGCAGGTTGTTTGTCGGTGCATAGCGTGTGGGCGCGACCAGCAGACCGGCCAGCATCGCGGCCTCGGCCGGAGAGACTTCGGCTGCGGACTTTCCAAAATAGCGCTGGCTGGCCGCCTCGAACCCGCGCGCACCGGCACCAAGAAAGGCACGGTTCAGGTAGATCGTCAGAACCTCGTTCTTGGAGTATTTGACCTCCATCGCCATGGCATAGACGGCTTCCTTGCCCTTGCGCCAAAGTGAGCCCTGACGGCAATCCGCCTCGTACGCCGCCTCTGATTCCCACTCGGTCGGATCATAAGGTTCGCCCAGACACAAAAGCTTCGCGGTCTGCTGCGTGATGGTTGACCCACCATGCCCGGACAAAGGTCCACGCCCTTCGCTCAGGTTGATACGCACAGCGCTGGCGACGCCGCGCGGGCTGACGCCGAAATGGCGATAGAATCGTTTGTCCTCGGTCGCGATGACCGCGTTTCTAAGATGCGGCGACACCGTATCCGCCGTGATCACCCCTCCGAACTGATCGCCACGCCACGCAAAAACCTTGCCATCGCGATCCAGCAACGTGACCGAGCCGCGCGCCCGCCCATCCAGCAACGCATCAACGTCAGGCAATGTGGTGTAGACAACGCCGATTGCCAACGCGATGAGTGCGGCGACAATAGCCCCCACACGCCAGGTCAAACCCCAGATCAGCCCCCAGATCCATCGGAACAGACGGCGAAAAATCCCGCCTCCGTTCCCGCCCGAACGTTTGCGCTTAGTCTTGCGTGTGGTTTTGCGCGTGGCGGTTTTGCGTGCCGTCGATTTCTTGCCGGCGGGTTTCGCAGCCCGCTTCGACGCTGCAGGTTTGCGCGCTTTCGATGGGTATCTTTTGTCCGCGACCAGTTTCGGCTTACGGCGATTGGACTCAGTCATGCTCAAACTCTGCCCGGTTATGCTTTTGCGCCACCATACCCCGGCGACCTGAGTATGTAGAGGTCCGATTTTCCGTAAATTCCCCTCATTAGTCTGCCTGTTTTTTAGTCATCTCGCACCATTTGTGCAAAAAATGTGCAACATTGCGCCATTTTGGTGCGCAATAACGACCCCTAACCGTTTCTTACCACGCTCTGTCACGCTCTTTTTCTGCAGGTGCAAACAAACCGGTCCCACCGGACAATCAGAGGGGAAAGATGTGAAACTGATCATTGCGACAATCAAGCCGTTCAAGCTGGAGGAGGTGCGCGTGGCACTGACCGAAGCTGGCGTGCGCGGCATGATGGTGACCGAAATCAAGGGCTTCGGCTCGCAATCCGGTCACACCGAAATCTATCGCGGGGCCGAATACGCCGTGAACTTCGTCCCCAAGATCAAGCTCGAGATCGTGGTGCCTGCGGCAATGGCCGACCAGATCGTCGAGACCATCACCAAAACAGCCAAGACCGGCAAGATCGGTGACGGCAAGATTTTTGTCCTCGATGTCGAGCAGGCCCTGCGCGTGCGAACCGGGGAAACCAACGAGGAAGCGCTGTAAGCGCGGCCACTCACACTCATTCGAGGACTGAAAATGAACCTGATGAAATCTCTCATCCCTGCCGCCGCGATTGTCGCGCTGCCGCAGATGGGTCTTGCGCAAGAGGCCGCTGCAACCGGCGAGACTGCGCAGCACACGCAATATATCCTGACGTCGCTGCTGTTTCTGGTCGGCGGTTTTCTGGTGTTCTGGATGGCCGCGGGCTTTGCCATGCTCGAGGCCGGCCTGGTGCGGTCAAAAAACGTGGCCATGCAGCTGGTCAAGAATATGGGCCTGTTTTCGTTTGCGGCCATCATGTACTGGCTGGTGGGCTTTAACCTGATGTATCCGGGTGATGGCTGGACCATCACAGGCATTCTGGGTGCGTTCTCGCCAACGTCGCTCGAGCCGGTCGGCCTGGACGGTGTCGAAACCGACCTGTCCTATGCATCCGTCGGCTCGGACTTCTTTTTCCAGCTGATGTTCTGCGCCACCACCGCGTCCATCGTATCGGGCACCATGGCCGAGCGCGTCAAACTGTGGCCCTTCTTCTTTTTCGTGATCGTCCTGACCGGCGTCATCTACCCGATTGAAGCGTCCTGGCAGTGGGGCGGCGGCTGGTTGTCCGAGATGGGCTTCAGCGACTTCGCAGGCTCGACACTGGTACACGCCGCAGGTGGTTTCGCAGCGCTGGCCGGTGCCATCGTACTGGGCCCGCGGATCGGCAAGTACAACAAGGAAGGCAAGGTTGTGCCGATCCCCGGTTCGAACCTGGCACTGGCAACCTTGGGGACGTTCATCCTGTGGCTGGGCTGGTTCGGTTTCAACGGCGGTTCGCAGCTGGCAATGGGTACCATCGGTGATATGGCCGATATCAGCCGCATCTTCGCCAACACCAACATGGCCGCTGCTGCTGGTGCTGTTGCAGCGCTGATCCTGACGCAGGTGATGTATGGCAAAGTCGACCTGACCATGGTGCTGAACGGCGCACTGGCTGGTCTGGTGTCGATCACCGCTGAACCGCTGGCCCCGTCGCTGTTCCAGGCCCTGATCATCGGTGCAATTGGTGGTGTTATCGTGGTCCTGACCGTCCCGATGTTGGACCGCATGAAGATTGACGACGTCGTCGGTGCGATCCCGGTTCACCTGATCGCAGGCTTCTGGGGTACCTTCATCGTTGCATGGACCAACAGTGACGCTAACTTTGTGACGCAGATCATTGGCTTCGCTGCCATTGGTATCTTCGTCTTCGCGGTCAGCTTCATCCTCTTCTCGATCCTCAAGGCAACGGTTGGCCTGCGGGTTGGCGAGGAAGAAGAGATCAATGGCCTGGATATGGGTGAGTTGGGTATGGAAGCCTACCCCGAGTTCTCGAAAGGCTGAGATCCTTGAATAACAAAAAACGGCCCCAGCCCTGTGCTGGGGCCGTTTTTTTGTGCGGCAGTCATTTTTGGGTTAGAATCGGCCTGTCAAAATAGGGGGGAGTGCAATGCCGGACGCACCGCACACGCTTGTTGGCACAAGCCTAGAATGGACTGGGGTCCACCACTCCGGGCATGGCGATTTCGAAGACTTATCGACACACACGGTCAGTTACGAAACCGAAAACACCTGCTATGTCACCGCGAACGGCATGCTGGTAGGCGAGGCGGATTACACATATCGCCGCCTTGATGAACAGGTCGGCATATGTATCTACCACCCTCGTGAGTATCAGGGCAGAACTGATGTCGTGCTAAACGCCATGTTCGACTTTCGAGCGATGAAAGATCGGGCCGTGATAACGGCGGGCGGAAACCCTTTCGCCGTGGCGGACGGAGACATGCAGTTCGTCAAAACTCCGCCGCGCCCGGGCTGAGCCAGGCGCGACGGCTGTCCGATCAGACGCCGACGTCGACAATCGCCTTGGCTAGAATCGGCACTGTTGTCGCGTTCAATCCGGCGATGTTCAGGCGGCTGTCGCCGACCATGTAGATGCCGTGTTCGACTCGCAGCTTCTCAACCAGTTCAGGCGCCGCACCCAGACGTGAGAACATACCGCGGTGCTGAGCGATGAAACCAAAACGGTCCGAGCCGCTCAGACGCTGCAATTCGTCGGCCAATTTCTGGCGCAGGCTCAGCATGGACAGGCGGACCTCCTCCAGCTCTGCTGCCCAATCCGCGCGCAGGGCCTCATCCATAAGGATGGTCGTCACGACGCGCGCGCCATGATCCGGCGGGAAGGAGTAGTTCTGGCGGTTCAGGAACGCCAGTGTTCCCTGATTCAGAGCGGTTTGACCCGCATCGGCACTGATGGCCATCAACAGACCGGTGCGTTCACGGTAGACACCGAAATTCTTCGAGCAAGACGCCGCAATCAAGCATTCTTTGACCGAGGACGCGACCAAACGCGCCGCCTGCGCGTCTTCTTCCAGACCGTCGCCAAACCCCTGATAGGCGATGTCGATCATGGCAACGAGGCCCAGATCATTGATCACCTTCACAACTTCTTGCCATTGCACCATGTTCAGGTTGGCGCCGGTAGGGTTGTGGCAACAGCCATGCAGCAGAACCACGTCGCCTGCTTTGGCGGTCTTCAGGTCGGCCATCATGCCGTCAAAGTCAACGCCACGAGTCTCACTGTCGAAATAGCGGTACTGAACCGTCTCCATCCCCAGATAGTTCAGGATCGATAGGTGGTTCGGCCAGGTCGGGTTTGACACGAACACGCGCGCTGAAGGGTTGGCCATCCGGATCATCTCGAAAGCTTGTCGGCAGGCACCCGTGCCGCCCGGTGTCGCCACGGCAGCGATGTTTCCGCGAGAAACCGAAGTACCGAGAATCAGACCGATCATTACATCCGCAAACGCAGGATCGCCCGCCAGACCGGTATAAGCCTTGGATTCCTGCTCTTCCCAGTTGCGCTGTTCGGCGGCTTTGACGGCGCGCATGACTGGCGTCACGCCTTCGGCATTCTTGTAGACACCCACACCCAGATCGATCTTCTGATCACGCGGGTCTTCACGGTACATCTGCATCAGCGCTAGGATTTTGTCGGCAGGCTGCGGTTTGAGGTTCTCGAACATCAGTTCTCTCCGGTTGCGACGGGCAGGGTCGGGAAGGCACCCCATTCAGCCCAGGAGCCGTCATAAAGCGAGTGGTCGTTCTTGCCCATGCGTTCAAGCGCAAGGCTGAGGATCGCGGCGGTCACACCAGACCCGCATGAGGTGATCGCCGGTTTCGACAGATCAACGCCAGCGGCTTCAAAAATCGCGCGACAGTCCTCGGGCGATTTCATGGTGCCATTTGCGTTTAACAACTGCCCGAACGGCACGTTGCGTGACCCCGGGATATGGCCTGAACGCAGACCCTCGCGCGGCTCGGCCTGTGTCCCGGCGAAACGCGCGGCCGAACGGGCGTCGATAATTTCATGATCGGCCAGCTTGGCTGCGGCAGAAACTTGCGTGACGTCGCGCACAAGCTGATTTTGCACCCGCACGGTCATGTGGCGATCGCGGATGACCGGAGGCAGATCTTCGATTTCTCGTTCCTCGGCTTGCCATTTTGGCAAACCACCATCCAAAACAGCGACGTTTTCCTGCCCCATCAGACGGAACAGCCACCAGACGCGTGCTGCCGACATCAACCCAGCGCCGTCATAGACGACCACTTGATGGCCATCACCCACACCCATGGCCCGCAAGCGCGACATGAATTTCTCGACCGGTGGTGCCATATGCGGCAGGTCCGAGCGGTGGTCTGATATTTCATCGATATCAAAGAAACGTGCTCCGGGGATGTGCCCGGCGTCATATTCGGCCTTGGCATCACGGTTTTGTGCGGGCAAATACCAGGACCCGTCCAGAATCCGCAGATCCGGGTCCTTCATATGCGCGGCCAGCCATTCGGTAGATACGAGGGTTTTCGGATCGTCCTGCATCAAAGCCTCCCCTAAGCGAGCTTGATTTTTCCCTATACCCGGCAGCATAGGGGTTCAAGACTGGATAGCGCTAGCGTCGGTTAACCGCTGGATTTATCCCGCCCGGCGCAGGCGGAAATGCTGAATGATCCCTACAATACTGATCAGGATCCAGAACCCTTCGATCAGCATCGAGGCCAGATTGAAGTTTTGCAGCAGGGAAAAGACGATAAGGACCGAGCCCAGCAGGTTGACCACTGGAAAAGCGAGGTCGTCAGAATTCATCATCCGCATCTGCGTTGCAAAATACGCGGCAACCACGATCAGGGCCCCAAACGAGCCAATGGCGTCCACGATGGTCAAACTGTTGAAAAACGCGGTCATGAAATGTCCCTGCCGTTCTCAAAAAACTCAGTGTGCTGCGCGTAGTGGTGCATGTTCAGAAAAGCCGCCCCTTGCGAGCCCGCGCGATAGCCATGTGGGATATCCGCAGCAAACCGCAAACCTTGCCCGGCCTTTAAAGAAACCCATTCCTCATCGCGAAGGATTTCCAATGTACCACTGAGAACAAAAACCTCTTCTGTCACGCCTGCCGCATGTGCCGGCGACTCATGGCTCTGGTTTGGGGTAAGGCTGACGTGGAAAGTTTCGGCCCCCAGTGCAGGGTCAAAAGGGAAGACGATCTTGACTTCGATACTTCCGGGGAAGGTCACGGTTTGAAAGACCGACGGATCGCCTTGCATAGTGTCGATCAGCGCGCTCAGCGGCACCTGAAACCCTTTGGCGATTTTCCAGAGCGTTGCAATCGTCGGGCTGGATTCGCCCCGCTCAATCTGACCCAGCATGGCTTTGCTGACGCCTGTCAGCTCGGCCACCTTGGACAGACTCAACCCCGATGCTGCCCGCACATCCCGCAGTTTCAGTGTAATTTCATCCGGTGCCATATCATCATCTTTCGAATCCTCTTGTGCGTTATAGCGCACATGTGGTACGTGCGCTATAACGTACGAACCCCAAGACATGCAACCCGAGGCAATAGGGAAACAGCATCATGCCATTGTACCGATCAAGAACCTCTACTCATGGCCGCAACATGGCCGGTGCACGCGGATTGTGGCGTGCCACAGGCATGGGAGATGACGACTTCGGCAAGCCGATCATTGCCATCGTCAACTCGTTCACGCAATTCGTGCCGGGCCATGTCCACCTAAAGGATCTGGGCCAGATGGTGGCGCGCGAGGTTGAGGCCGCTGGTGGTGTTGCAAAAGAATTCAACACCATCGCGGTGGATGACGGTATCGCCATGGGCCATGACGGGATGCTGTATTCGCTGCCTTCGCGTGAGGTGATCGCGGATTCGGTTGAATATATGGTCAACGCGCACTGTGCGGATGCGATGGTCTGTATCTCGAACTGTGACAAGATCACCCCGGGGATGTTGATGGCCGCCATGCGCCTGAACATCCCGGCGATCTTTGTGTCCGGTGGACCGATGGAGGCCGGCAAGATCGATATTGCCGATCTGGATGCCAAGAAGATCGACCTTGTGGACGCTATGGTTGCCGCTGCAGACGACAAATTCACCGACGAGCAGGTTCAACACATCGAAGAAAATGCCTGCCCGACCTGCGGGTCATGCTCGGGCATGTTCACTGCCAACTCGATGAACTGTCTGGCCGAAGCGCTGGGTCTGGCACTGCCGGGCAATGGCTCGACACTGGCAACACATGCCGACCGCAAAGAGCTGTTTCTGGAAGCGGGTCGCCGCATCGTAGAGATCACCAAACGGCATTACGATCTGGACGAAAAAGGCTTCCTGCCGCGTGAGATCGCAACATTCGACGCGTTCCAGAACGCCATGAGCCTGGACATCGCCATGGGCGGGTCGACCAACACTGTGCTTCATCTGCTGGCCATCGCGCATGAGGGCGAAGTGGATTTCACCATGTCCGACATGGACCACCTTAGCCGTCGCGTGCCTTGCCTGTGTAAAGTTGCGCCAAACACCGAGAATGTGCATATGGAAGATGTCCACCGCGCGGGCGGCATCTTCTCGATCCTGGGTGAACTCAGCCGTGCGGGTCTGTTGCATGAAGACTGCAGTACGGTGCATTCCGCCACAATGGGTGAAGCGATTGCCAACTGGGACATCAAGGTCGCCAATAACCCGAAGGCGCAAGAGTTGTTCAAGGCCGCCCCCGGCGGCGTCCGCACCACGCAGGCGTTCAGCCAGTCAAACCGGTTCAAAGAATTGGATACCGACCGCGAAGGCGGTGTAATCCGGTCAAAAGAGCACGCTTTCAGCCAAGATGGCGGTCTGGCAGTTCTGTTTGGCAATATCGCTCGTGATGGTTGTATCGTGAAAACCGCTGGCGTGGATGCCAATATCCTGCAATTCACCGGCTCAGCTTATGTGTGCGAAAGCCAGGATCAGGCGGTCAACGACATTCTCACCGGCAAGGTGAAAGAGGGTGACGTGGTGGTGATCCGCTATGAAGGCCCGCGTGGCGGTCCGGGGATGCAGGAAATGCTGTATCCAACCTCTTATTTGAAGTCCAAAGGGCTTGGCAAAGCCTGCGCCCTGCTGACCGATGGTCGTTTCTCGGGCGGCACATCCGGGCTTTCGATTGGCCACGTTTCACCCGAAGCAGCCGAAGGTGGTGAGATCGGTCTGGTACAGAACGGCGATAAAATCGAGATCGATATCCCGAGCCGCACCATACATCTGGCCGTCTCAGATGAAGAGCTTGCCGCCCGACGCGAAGTACAGGACGCAAAAGGCTGGGTGCCTGCCGCGCCGCGCAAACGCAAGGTGTCCACTGCGCTCAAAGCCTATGCCAAGCTGACCACCAGCGCAGCAAAAGGGGCTGTACGCCAAGTCTGAATCGATACGTGACCGGTCTGCTGAGGCAGCAGACCGGTAAGTCGACCGCGCACAGACGCCTCCGCATCCAAATCGCACCATCAGCTTCGCCGATGTCACGTTTGGCCTTGGGCCCGGCGCTGCGCAAAAGCGCGGCGCCGGGCGCAACCAGAGGAAATGTTTCGCAAGAAATATTGACGATGGGCGGGAGTATCCTGCACCGCAGTCAGTCACCGAGTTTGGCGTGAATTTCGTCCAGATCGATTTCGCCGATCGGCATCTTGTTGGCTGGGTTTTCGAAATCGTATTTGAACAGCTCGAAATCCTGTTTGTAGATCTCATAGACCAGATGCATTGACAGATCGTCGAAGTATTCCGCGACCGGGTGCGCACGCTTTGGTCCATGGCCTTCAGACTCATTGAAACGTGGGATTTCTGACAACGAAACTGAGTGCTTCAGTTCGATATTGTCCAGAACATCCTGCATCCCGTCATTGAACGTTTCAGTCCAGAAAATCCGATCATAGTGACCGCCGTTCACGATGAAAGTAGACACATGGCCTGACATTGCAGACCAGTGAATGTCCGGATCCATCGGGCGCCGCCACCGGATCGTATCACGCGCAAACAGCAGGAACCGGCGGAAACTGGCGATCTGGTCAAACTCTCCTTTGCCGTCATCACCGCCCACTTCGATTCCATAGTTGTAGATCAGCGTCGGCACCAGATTGCCCCGATACCGCTTACCGTTGCGCTGGATGCCGCAGATTTTGTCAAAAAACGAGCTTAGGATGCGTGTGTAGGGATTGCGCACACAGGTGAAAGAGTACGAGGCATGACTGCGCACGTTGTTGGTAATCAGACCCTGACTCTGGTCAAAAGCCCATTTGTGCATTCCATCCTTGGCATCGTGGATGTCACCTTCAAAAAACTGACCGTGATCCGAGTAATACATGATCTGGCCAATGGTCGAGCACGCGCACTTCGGCACCACACGGTACACCATGCTTTCACTCTCGGTCATCCAGGTACCGGGAAAACCCATCTGCTGCGCCTCCTTCGCTGATCAGGTATCGATCCGATACGCCAGCGTTTGGTAACAAAGAACCAAAATTATTCTGTTTATTCAATCGCGCATCCTCAGTATCACGGTTGAAACCGGGCAGAAACGGAAATTACGTAAACTCAATGGCAAAGATTGCCTACATATTGCTGTGCCATAAGGACCCAGAAGCCATCGTCGCTCAGGCTGAACAGCTGACCGCAGCGGGCGATTGCATGGCGATCCATTTCGACGCGCGCGCAAACTCTGACGCCTATGACCAGATCCGCAGCGCGTTGCGCGACAATCCCAACGTGGTTTTTGCCGACAAGCGCATCAAATGCGGGTGGGGAGAGTGGTCGCTGGTGCAGGCCACGCTGAACGCCCTAAATGCCGCGGTCGAGGCGTTCCCCCGCGCCACGCATTTCTACATGCTGTCTGGCGACTGCATGGCCATCAAAACGGCAGAATATACTCACCGTTTTCTGGATGATCGCGACAAGGATTTTATCGAAAGCCACGATTTCTTTGAAAGCAACTGGATCAAGACCGGTATGAAAGAAGACCGGCTGATCTATCGCCACCATTTCAACGAACGCACGCGGCCCAAATTGTTTTACACCGCCTATGAGATGCAGAAGCGGTTTGGCCTGACGCGGGATATTCCCGAAGATCTGCAGATCATGATCGGCAGCCAATGGTGGTGTCTGCGCCGCCGCACCGTTGAGATGATCCTGGAGTTTCTGCGCCAGCGACGGGATGTAGTCCGATTTTTCTCAACCACATGGATTCCAGATGAAACCTTTTTTCAGACACTGGTGCGCCACCTGATTCCGAAAGGTGAGATCGAAAACCGTACACCGACTTTCCTGATGTTTTCAGACTACGGAATGCCGGTCACATTCTACAACGATCACTATGACATGCTTTTGGGGCAGGATTACCTGTTTGCCCGCAAGATCAGCCCCGAAGCGCATGAGTTGAAGGAACGCCTAGGATCGCTTTATGCCAGTGAGAGCATCGAATTTCCGGTCTCGAATGAAGGGCCTAACCTGTATGCGTTTCTTGCCGGGCGCGGACGCATAGGCCGCCGCTTCGGGCAACGGTTCTGGGAGGCCGGGTGCACACTAGGCCCCCAGCAGGAGCTTTTCGTCATTGTCTGCAAGAAGTGGCACGTTGCCAAACGGCTGGTCGATCAGATCGCGGCCGAAACCGATATCCCTTGTGTTGAATACCTGTTTAACGAAGAAGATACGCGGATGCCCGATCTGGGCGGGATAGAAACGAGTTTGGCCAAACGTTCGCGTCACAGACGGGCCGTCGTGCGATTGCTGTTTGACAGTTTCGGATCGGATCAGCTGGTTCTGTGTCTCGACCCCGCCAATCTTGATGTCCTCGAGGAGTTTTGCGGCGATCAGGCCAAGACACATGTGCTGGAAATCGAATGCGAATACTCGGACGAATATCTGATTGGCCATGCCCGTCGCGTTGGGCTGGCCGGGGAAAACAGCCCGGCGGAAACCGTGGCACAGCTGGTGCCGACGCTGCGCAATGATCTGAGCTTTGAATCGCAACAAATCCGGGCTGCGGAGCTTAAGAACTACGTACGCCTGAGGGAAACGGCCCAGCTCAGCGAAAACGAGGCCGTCATCGCCAGATTTCTTGGCGTGAGTCAGGAAAAGGCCAGCGCCGTGATGCGCCTGGATTACCTGTTCCTCGATTAAACGGGAAACTGGCGCCATGCCGGCAGCGCATGAACCCTCTTTGCGATGCGCAACGCGCTCTGGCTCAACCCGTTTCTGTCCCAATCATTGGCACCTCACCGATCGACCTCACTGTATTCGTGATTTTTGCCCAAAAATCGGATATTGTGCGGCCAATTAGGCCGATTTGTTTATACTTTTTCGATCAACAGATCAGTCTCGACCAGTGAAAAGGCGCCGAGCCGGGCGATTTTTGTATCGTGAAGATCAATACCCGCTTGGGGAAACACGGTCATTTTTCTGGTCGAAATTTGAAACGCAACTCCGGGGGGACACAGTTGTGACCATAGATCAAATTGCCAATGCCAGATCATACATCCCAAATGACGCAGACTGGAGCCTGATTTACAAGGTTTTGCCAGGCGACGCCGCAGTAGCAGACCCTTCTGTCATCAATCCTCATTTCGAGTTTTTCGAAGCGACTGGTAACACTGTGTTGCCCGCGAAAGGCATGTATGTTGTGCTGCGCGGCGTGGTTCAATTGCGTCAGGATGGGGACCCTCTGGCCAGCGCAGATGTAGGCGATTATTTCTACGAAGAACATCTTCAGATTTCGGATATCCCCGTCAGCCTGGAAGCGCTTGCACTGGACGGTACCTGTCTGGCCTATCTATCCAGCAAGAATTGGCGGAAGATACCGGAAGAGGTGCGCAAACCCTGTTTCGCTACGATGTTCGGGGATCTGGTCAGTGTCCAGTTGCAGAACTTCCAACAGCCAATCAACTGCTGCAGCGTGACGGCAGCGGCACTCAGCATGTCGGCTCTGGGGTTCAGTTGCGAGGTGAATGACATCTTCCGCGAATGCGCGCTGCCTTCGTCCTTTGTGGTGAATGACGGAATCTCGCTGGGTGAATTGTTTGATGTCGCCTGCACCTACATTCACTCGCAAGGGCTTCGAGACCGAGTTCAGGTTCAGGCCTATTTCATGGATGGAGACACGACCAGTGTGCCGCTTTTGCTTGAGGCGATCGACGAATCCAATCGGCTGGGCGGAGACAACGACATTCTGGTGGCGAATTTTCAGGTTGGTGTTGCCCATGGCAAAGAAAACATGCCGGGCGGACATTTTGCCGTCATCGCCAAATGCAACCCAAGCACCGGTCTGGTCCACATGATGGATGTGCACCCCGAAAAATACGGCAAGCTTTGGGTGACAACTGTCGAGCGGCTTTGGAAAGCGATGTCGGATCGGGACGGAACCTCGATGCGATCACGCGGCATTCTGCGATTTTCGGCACGTGCTGCGGTCAAAACCCATCTGAAGACGTTCAAGCAGCGGTGCAACTACGTCGATAGCACACTCTATCTGGCGAAAGACCCGAAGAAGCGCCGCAACCTGTTCCGCCGGGCCACGCCCAACATGAACTCACTTGGTGTGTTGGCGGAAAGCTTGGCCATTCACGGCGACAACCGCGTGGACGAGGACGAGCTGCTAAGGGCGACCGAGGCGTCGTTCACGGAGGCAGTCAGCCGGGTCGCCACCGCAAAAGACATGCACGAGATGGCGGAAAAATATCTCAGCCAGTCCGAGAACGTGCATCTTGGCAGTACGTTCCAAAGCTTTGCGACGCGCAAGGATACATCGATCCAAACCCCGCAGGATTGGTTCAAGGCACAGCTCAAAAGCCTGAACGCCAAAAAAGATCGTCACCTGATGATTAATATCGACTTCAATCGCGTCACCGGGATCGATGCGATCTGTCCACCGGACAACGTTTATCGGGAAACTGCCCTGCTGGAAGAGTTCTGGTGTCTCTGCATTGCTTACGACGAGGACAAAGACGTTGTCACCATAGTCGACATGAGCCCCGCGACATCGCAGGTCTGGCAGGCACCGCGCGGCAACATCTTCCGCGGTCTGCGCGATCTGGAAGACCCCGCATTGGTGATGATCGAAGAGATCGACCCGCCCGAAGACCCAAGCGATGTTGCCAGTATCATCAAGCACAATAAGATGGTTCTGTTCTACGAGGATGAAGACCCCTGGTCCTACATGCTGCGCAGCGTTCTTTCGAATATCGGGGCAACAACCGTCAAGCAGATCGATGTGGGTGGACGCGATCCCAATATGATCAGGATGCGGCGACAATTGGTGACACTCGGCGAAAGACCAGATCCGCCATATTTGTTTTTCAAAGGCGGGTGCATCAGCAAAAGCGATGAGCTGGAAGACATTGTGGACATGATCAGGGCCGGTGAATTGCAGGCTAAGATGCGCAAGGAAGGGCTGCCTGTATCAGAGCTGAATGAGACCCCAAGCCTTGAAAAGAACCCGTTCGGCTATCCCAAAGGAGTTATGAATCAGGTCAACGCCGGCAAGCGAAACGTATTGTTGTGCGCCTGCGGGTCGTCGGCGGCAGACAAAATCCCGGAACTCGTCGAACGCATCGTCGATGCAGGGCATAACGTGAAACTGATCCCCTCCGTCTCGGCCGAGAAGTTCTTTCGCGATTTCGGGGCCGAGCGGATCGACGCCAAGATCACCCATCATGACTATTATCGCGACGATGATGAGTGGAATTTCCGCTACTTGAAATTTGACATGCCGGTGCGGGCATCGCATCTGGCGCTATGCGACTGGGCCGATTGCGTCATCGTGGCCCCCATCACTTGCAACACGATGGGCAAGGTGGCCAACGGTATCGCCGACAACCTTCTGACCTCGGTCTTTGTGGCGTGGCAGTATCAGAAGAAACCGGTGATCCTTTGCCCCGCCTGCAACACGAACATGTGGAACAACATCACCACACAGAACAATGTTGACAAGCTGAAAACACTGGGTGTTGATTTCATCGGGCCGCGCGAAGGTCGCCTGTCAAACGGCCGGATGGGTATCGGCATGATGGCAACCCCGGACCAAGTCATGGAAGCTTTGGCGGACGCCTTCGAGGAGTTGGACGATCAAAAATATCGCGTCTGCAAGTGGGCGCGCGAAGCTGCCGCCGCCGATGACATCAACGAATGGAAACGCGTGTTCCGCGCCATCGACGAAGAGATCGTCGGCGTCAACATCGTGGACGAAGCCCATGGCGATTCCCTGCTGCACTATGCAGCCGGTGGTGAAGGTGAGCTTAACGAAAGCGGCCATGATCTGGGCAAGCCGGATTATGAAGCTGCTCAGGACCTGATCGATCGTGATATCGACGTCAACATTGTCAACGATCACGGGTTCACGGCGTTGCATGTGGCGGTGATGAACAAAGCACCCAAGATGGTGGAAATCCTGCTTGGGGCTGACGGCATGGATGCGACCTCGTGCATCGAATTTGTTCAGGGCATGAAGATCGAACCCGAAATCCGAACCATGCTGGATACCTGGGCACACGATCACAACCTCAAGATGGCAGACGCCGAACAAGGGCGCGACGAAAGCTATGTGGCTGTCAACGAACCCACGTACCTGTACTTCACCTACGGATCACTGAAGCAGGGGTTCCCCAATCATGACGCCCACAGCAAAGTTTTGAACGACTTCGTAGGAACGGCGCGCACCCGGCAACCGATGCCCCTGATTGTCCCGAAAGAGCCGTTCTGCGACAATCCGAACTGTGGATACTTGCACCGCATGGCCACGCTTGTGGATCAGCAGGGAATGGGCAAACAGGTGAGTGGAGAGGTCTATCGGGTGACACAATCCGGCCTGCGCGAACTTGACAAGCTAGAGGGGTATCACGGCCCCAACTCGACCGAAAACGTGTATTTCCGCAAGAAAATCAACGTTGTTGTGAACGGCGTGATGAAGCCCGCATACGCCTATGTGATCGCGGATTCGGAAAAATATCTGAAGAACTTGCGCGATGGCACGTCAGAGATGGTCAACAACTACACGTTGGACATGGCGCAGGGCGAGCCCAAACCGGGGTTTGAACCCGTGGCCTAACTGTCTTGTGTGCTGATCGGTGGCGGTTCGTGGCTTTCCTTCAGGCTAAGATTATACGCCGTGATCGCCACCATGCACAGCAACACAAACGGCCAGAAGCTGGCCTTGGGAAACAGGTTGTCCCGGTAATGGATGAACCGAAGCGACGGCACCGCTTCGGATGCGAAGAGGTAGGTGTTGATCGATACCACCAGCAGCATGAAATACATCAGGAAAAAGAACGACTCCATGTAGATCACGGGTGAGCCCGCAAACCCTTCGCGCAGTTGCACATGCGCCAGCAGGATCACAAAGAACAAAACCGAACAGGTGCCGATCACACTGGACGTGCTGAAATCATGCCGCTCGATCAAGCCCTCACGGCGGGTGACGGTCATGACTGCCCCAAACAGCAACATCATCACAACGATCAGAGGAACCATATGCACGATAAATGCGTTGCCAAAATTGCGTTTGATGACGAAGTTATAATGCAGCTCGGGCGCGTTGGTTTGATACGCATTCTGGCCGATGCCCAGCGTCGTATCCAGATTTGACAGCTTATAATCGAAATAGGTGTTTTCCCGTTCCCAGGTGCCCATCACGATCTGATTGTCGATCCCAAAAATATCGTCTGGCCCGGTCGCTGGATATGACTCGAAATCGGGAACCAACGCGACGGCGTCTTCAAATGAGGACGGCCAGAACCGCACCCAGACCGTTTTGTGATCAAAAGGGTAACTTGTGTAATCAAAGCTCTGGCGCAGGGTTTGTTCGAAATACCACCCAATCAAAACACCGTCAGATTGCGGCAGCCGATACGCCTCGGCAAACAGGCCGTTTGCAGTGTCCACCGCTTCGGGCAAAAGAAATCCAACCTCACCCTCTGCCGGTATAATCTTGTCATGCACGCCCGTCTCATAGTGCTGCCAGATATAGCCCGTGACCTGAACATCACTGGCGCCCAGAAAGCTGAACGACTTTAAGAAAATTCCGGTCCGCACATAATAGTCCGGGCCCACATCTAGCTTACCCAGGTATGAGTCCACCGCGGCTTGATCCGGCAATTGTGTCGGATCGCCCTCGAAATGGTTCAATTCGATCCAGAGTTTCAGCAAAAGACCCGCCAGCCCAAAGGTCAGCAGGCCAGAGATAAGCCAGACCTTCTTCTCGACGCTCATTCAACCTCCCGCCTGTTCAGTCAGAAAATCAGCGCGTCCCAGCAGGGACTGGGTGATGCCCATTTCGGCAAACTCGGCTTGAAGGTTGGCAAAGCTCTCGCTTTGGGTCGGCGCGATACCCATTTGTCCGCATTCAGCCAGAAAATGCGTCTGTCGGATGGACAGGTCGACCATTGGCAAAGGTTCCCCTGCCGTAAATGCCGCCAGCCCATCCGCATAATCATTCGCCGCTTGCCAATCACCTCGCCCCAACATGACTGCACTGGCATCGGTATAAAAATGCAAATGGCTATGGCCGACACACCCTTCCGCGATGATCTCGGCCCCCAAATTCAACAGGCGCATTTGCTCATCCGGGTCGGTTTCGGCCATCGCCAGCGCCGACAACGCCTTGGGCCCTACAAAGTTCCGCCCGTGTTCCAACGCAATCTCAACCGCCTGACGGCCCGTTTCCAATGCTTGGTCCATTTGCCCGGCATAAACCTGCGTGCGGGCCAGATGTTCCAGCGCCTGCGCCTCAAGCCGTTTTGCGCCCACACGCTCTGCAATCTCGGACGAAACCCGGAACGCCTCAAGCGCCCGATCAAGATCGCCTAGAAAGGTTTCGGCCACACCCAGGCAGGTCTGAGCCACACATTCGGGCACGAAAGCAAAATACTTCTGCGAAACTTCGATGGCTTCAGTTGCGTCTGCGCGTCCTTGCCCGACATCCCCCGTGTAACTGCGCGCAACACTCAGGTTGTGCAAATTGGCCGCCAGATCCCGAACCAGTCCTTTTTCACGCGCCCGATCAACAGCTTGCGTGTAAAAACCGGTCGCAGTCCTCATGGTGGCCTTCATGAAATTGGCATCACCAAACCCGCTGAGCGCACCCACTTCAAGGCGTACGGAATCCAGTTTGCGGGCCAGAGTGAGCGCGCGCTCATTCGCACTCAAGGCTTCCTTGTCACGACCCAAGGGGAAATACACATTGCCGCGTACATAGTTGATCTGGGCCACATCCCGTTCGGACCCAGCACGCTCAGCCGCAGCTTCAGCCGTATCCAGCGCCTCCAACGCGTCCTGATACAGGCTGGCCTGCCGCGCAGCCTGCGCAAGGCCAATATGTGCCCGGATGATTTGCTCATCCGTTTCCGCAAGGTGTGCCGCGTCCCGGAATTCCTGCAAGGCTGCGTTGGACAAGCCCTGCAACCGATGTGTCTCACCCCGAGCACAAAGCAGGTCAAACCGGACGCCAGCAGGCGAGGGCAGTTCCAGAGCACGTTCGATCAAGGGGCTTGCATCGTCAAACCGAAACGCGTGGATCAGCTTATCGGCCGCAGCCAGATAGGCTTGTGCTGCATTGTTGGCCCCCGCCCGGTCCAGATGTTGTGCGCGCAGGGTTGCATCACGATCTTCGAACCATTTGGCCGCCTGGCGATGCAGGCGCGCGCGTTCGGATTTGACCAAAGTGGCATAAGACCCGTCCCGGATCAGCGCGTGGGCAAACATCAGGTCGGCCCCGGCTTCTCGGATCAGGGCCGAGCGAATCAAATTTGTCGTGTCCAGATGGCCCTCGCCGAGAAGGAAGTTCAGAACCTCGGGCGAGAATCTCTGCCCCAGCACTGACGCCGCCTGAATAGCGGTCCGACTGGTGCGGTCCAGCGCATCCAAACGCGACTGAACTATGCCTTGAATGCTTCCGGGCACGGTTTCCTGCTTGAGTACATCGATGTTGCGCAACAACTGTTCCAGAAACAACGGGTTACCGCCCGCACGTTTGACGCATGTGTCCAACAGCTCGGGATCAATGGCCGTAAATTCCTCGACCAATTGCCGCGCCTGGTCTTCCCCCATCGGGGCCAATTCCAACTTGGACACAAGCGCGCCATCCGTGGCCATTTGCCAGTCTCGGTCGATCGGGTCCCCTTCGACCCGACTGGTCATCATCAAGACACAAGGGATTTGCCGCGTTGCCGCTGCCATATGTGCGCAGGCCGAGAGA
The DNA here is from genome assembly GCF_059612245.1 of Ruegeria sp. CDSA079. Classification (NCBI taxonomy): domain Bacteria; kingdom Pseudomonadati; phylum Pseudomonadota; class Alphaproteobacteria; order Rhodobacterales; family Roseobacteraceae; genus Ruegeria; species Ruegeria sp. CDSA079. Next base: position 132,072 of record NZ_JBXWQF010000012.1, read on the forward strand.
ATGTCGGGTGACGCCCAGTGGATATCTTCAATCTGAATCAGCAGAGGCGTGTCCTGACTGCGCGCCAACAGCAACTCATCAATGACCTGCCTGCGTCCACGCAGCCGGGTCTTGTTGTCCATAACGGCATAGACCTCAGCCAAGCCAGGATCCTGCTCAAGCTCAAGCAATGCATTAAGATGCGCCGCGTTCGACGGGCTGATCCACCCGTTGGCTATCGCATCTTGCGCCACGGCTGCACCTGTTTCCGCTCCATCCGATGGGTCAAGGCCCAGAATGCTGCGGGCCAAGGACTGAATGGCAGAGTGCCCCTCGCGTGCTCCGAAATCCATGACCACGCCATTATGGATCGAATAGGACAAGCTTTTAGCCAGTTCAGCCACCTGTTCGGACAAATGCGTCTTGCCGATCCCGGGCTCGCCCAGAACCACATGAACCTCGCCTTCTCCGTGTCGTTTGCACCGATCAAACGTTGCCGAAAACAACGAAATCTCACGATCGCGCCCGATGAACTTGTGACGTCTTGTCCGAATGTTCCGAGCCAAACGGTCCAGGCGCCAAACTTCGACAGGTTCGTTCAAACCCTTGATAGCCTGTACTCCGATTGACTCCCCCACGAATAGGGGTCCCAAAGCGCGCTGAATATCGTGAGAAACCAGCGTTTCACTGCCCTTGGAGATATCGGTCAAGCGCGAGGCCAAATTCACCCCATCTCCGGTGACGGTGTATTCCGTATGCGTTTGGCTTCCGGTTGAGCTGGCAATGACCTGACCAGACGCAATACCGATGTGACAGGACAGTGGAGGTGTCAGTGTTGGCAACACCGCATGTATCTCGGCCGCCGCCCTGGCCGCCCGTTCTGTATCGTTGGTATGCGAGATTGGTGCGCCAAAGACCGCCATGACCGCGTCGCCAATATGTTTGTCGATACGCCCACCAAATTTTTCAACCACGTTGTCCACTTTGCCAAAGAACTGATTGAGCAATGCGTGCAAGTCCTCGGCATCCAACTCGCTGGACATTTTTGTAAACCCCGTGAGGTCGACAAACATCACAGTGACCTGTCGTCGCGCGGGTTCAATTTGTTCAGAGGTTTCAGACGCCTCGGATGTTTCCGTTACATCCAGTTTTTCAATAGCGCGCAGCAACCGCCGACGATCCCCGACTGCAGTTACTCCGATTTCAATAAGATCTTCAGCCGTCAAATCTGGCAGAATGGAAAAATCGATCTTGTTGTCTAAGAAGGCTTGCGCGTAGTCAGACAATCCTATTGCGCTTAGCCACTTGCTCAGGTCCTGAGACATGTCGCCCCTCTGAAGTCCCCCTACTTCAAAGGTGAACCTAGCACGGGTTTTGAGTTTGAGTCTTCAAAAACCAAATTAATTGAAAATATGCACAAGTTTAACTCAAAAAGTCTTTTGCAAGATTTTTCTGCTCCTGCCTCGGGTTGCGCATTCACCACAGGGATTTTCCGCATCCGTCCTGATGCTTCCGTAGTGCTTCCATCGCCATCGCGACAACGCAAAACACCGCTCTTAGGCGGTGTGTAACGCATTGATTTATTATAGTATTTTTGGTTGCGGGAGTAGGATTTGAACCTACGACCTTCAGGTTATGAGCCTGACGAGCTACCGGGCTGCTCCATCCCGCG
>NZ_JBXWQF010000013.1:0-111402 GCF_059612245.1 Ruegeria sp. CDSA079
CCTGACAAGAAAGGCACTCGCGCTCAGTTCGGTACGCCTCTCTCTGCGCCAGCAACACGTTGTTTTTCAACAATATCAGCCCAAAGCGGACACTAAAATTTTTCAATCCGTTCGTTCCATGTCATTCAGCTCAAAACTACTGTCCAGCAGACTAGGTTCCGGACCATAAAACCGCGCGAGAAGGAAAAAACGACGTTCTGGATTGGTTGGAAGCCAGTTGCTTTCTTTTCCTTCTGGTGCCTTTGGCCCGAAGAAAATATCAACGGACCCGTCGTCGTTCTTAACGACGCTGGCCATGTTAGAATCGATAGTGCTTGGCTCAATGTCTCGAAGATATGAGGCCGTTTCCAGATCGTAATTCGTGATCGACCAGAAATCGCGGACCGGAACATTGGCAGGTACGGTGATTTTGCAATTGCGGTTGCCATCGAGCCACTCTCCATCTGGAGTCTCGGCCAGATCGAGGTAGTAGGTTGCTGTCCAGTAATTCTTAACACTTGTTATGATCGCGTAGTAAAGTGCACCGCGCGCCACATAGTCGTAGTATGAAGGGTATTCATAGCTCCATTCTGTTTCTCGCGATCCATCGGGAACAAGCGCTGACCACTTCTTCCCTTCGAACACAAATGGATTGAGCACACGGTGGTACTGGTCAATCATGTATTCGAGTGCTTCAGGACCAGCTACATCATAAATAGCCTGCAATTTTGCATCGGGTTCAAAAGGGTCGTTACGCTTGATTCCGATACGTGCAAGTGCACCCATCATGGCAAGATCGCGATCCAACACGACTTCTTCGCCTATCATCTCGTGGATGTGACCATAGATTCCACCATCCATCTTAGGCGTCATTTCCAGCGGCACGCCGTAGACATCAACATAATTTGTTGCGGCCTCCTCTCCAGCCTCTGACAGCGGATACACCTTGATTTGTTTAGTCAATGCAGTGGCCCTCGCAAGGTTTTCTTCGGTCGGACCTCCGGCGATAATCGGCCGGAGCACAGCAAAGCCGAAATTGGTTTCCTGCTCATAGACCAGGGCATTCCTGAGCAGCGGACCATCATAATTTGGCGGCACCAACAGGTATTTTGCGCCAAGGCCTCTGTCGCGCCCTTTTGAGCCCACATCGTCAAGTGGGCGTTGCCAAGCGTCCATCACGGTGCCAAAGATGCCAATCCCTTCGACTGAAGCAGGCATTTCGAACACAACTGGCCCATCTTTGATGTTCCAATATGCATGAATATAGGGCGTCGTATTGTTGGGCGTAGCGGTTTGGAAGCGCCAATCTTGAACCTTCGAATTGTAACCAATGTCATTCGGCCCGACACCGGCCCGAGCGAGAGCATCGATGTAGAATTTGAAGTTCATCAAAGGCATGGCCCAGACAGCAGCATCAACTGCGCGATGATAGGTCATGCGGTCCGCAGTGTTAGCGTTCGATGGGTCAAAATCCTCGGCATGACTCGCAGTTGCGACGATCACCCCCAAAACCAATGCCTTGATGGCACCTAAACTCTTCCCCCAGCCCATAACGAAACTCCTTCTGGAACAAATTTCTGATTCTGAATTGCGCTTGCCAAGACTATAGGCAGAATCTGATTATTTGCACTTGATCGGTCGCGCGATGAATGACTGCTCCGTCCGCAAAGCTGACAATAAACAATCCGCGTCTGTTCTGCGCCCTTTTCTCGTGGCACCCGGTTCCGCACCACGCTAACCTGCGCCAATCGCGACAGAGGAATCCCATCCCATGCCCTTTACCCTTGCCACCTGGAACATCAACTCGGTCCGCCTGCGTGAGCCGATCGTGCTGAAATTGCTGCAGGAAGAGGCACCGGATGTTCTGTGCCTGCAGGAATGTAAGTCACCGGTCGAAAAGATTCCAACCGAGGGGTTTGCCGAACTGGGCTACACCCACATGGTTGCAAGGGGGCAAAAGGGCTATAACGGCGTTGCCATCCTGTCGCGTCTGTCGATGGAAGAAGTCGGTGACAAGGATTTCGCGAATCTGGGCCATGCGCGTCACATTGCCGGGCGGTTGGAAAATGGTGTCACGATTCACAACTTCTATGTTCCGGCGGGCGGGGATGTGCCGGACCGCGAAGTGAATGAGAAATTTGGCCAGAAGCTGGATTACCTCACCGACATGCGCGATTGGTTCAACGCGGAAAAGCCGGAAAAATCCGTTCTCGTTGGTGACCTGAACATCGCCCCGCGCGAGGATGATGTCTGGTCGCATAAAAAACTGCTCAAGGTCGTTTCGCACACTCCAATCGAAGTTGAGCATCTGGCCGAGACGCAAGATGCAGGCGGTTGGGTCGATATCACCCGGCAGGATATTCCCGAAGGCCAACTATATAGCTGGTGGTCCTATCGCGCGCGCGACTGGGACACGGCGGATAAGGGGCGGCGGCTGGATCACGTCTGGGCCACGCCGGATATTTCCAACGCGGGCCATTCCAGCCGTGTCCTGCGGGATGCGCGCGGGTGGGAAAAGCCCAGCGATCACGCCCCGGTCTTTGCGACCTTCGACATCTGAGATGAAACTCTGCCCTTGGTTTCTGCCACAAGCGACTGCATATAGGGCGCGAGTTCGAACGAAAGAGTGATTGCCATGGACCTTCTGAACGGCGCAGATGCCCCCGCCACCGATCTGATCAAAGACGGGAGCGAGGCCACTTTCATGGCCGACGTGGTCGAAGCTTCACAGGAAACGCCTGTGATTGTTGACTTCTGGGCGCCCTGGTGTGGCCCGTGCAAGACTCTTGGCCCGCTGCTGGAAGAGGCCGTCAGCGCCGCGAAAGGCGCGGTGAAGATGGTCAAGATCAACGTGGATGAGGCGCAGGCAATTGCCGCGCAAATGCGCATCCAGTCGATTCCAACCGTTTATGCCTTTTTCAAGGGTCAGCCGATTGACGGGTTTCAGGGCGCGTTGCCGGGATCCGAGATCAAGGCATTTGTCGACCGCGTGATCGAAGCTGCAGGTGGTGAAAGCCCGGGCGGCCAGTTGGATGATGCCGTGCAAGCTGCCGAAGACATGCTGACCGAAGGCGCAGCTGCGGACGCCGCACAGACCTTTGCGGCTATTTTGGGCGAAGACCCGAACCACGCAGCGGCCTATGGCGGGTTGGTGCGCGCCCATATCGCCACCGGCGATCTGGAACAGGCTGAGGCGATCTTGAACGGTGCTCCTGCCGAGATTTCGGCATCCGCCGAGCTGGAGGCTGCACATGCACAGCTTGAGCTGGCCAAACAGGCCGCGGATGCGGGTCCGGTTGCCGAGTTGACGGCTGCTGTTGAGGCTGATCCTGACAACCACCAAGCCCGGTTCGATCTGGCTCAGGCCCTGCACGCCAACGGGGATGTGGAAGAGGCCGTAGCGCAACTGCTGGAGCTGTTCCGCCGGGATCGTGAGTGGAATGATGGCGCGGCCAAGACCCAGCTTTTCACCATTTTCGATGCACTTAAACCCAATGATCCGATTGTTCTGAACGGACGTCGCAAGCTCAGCTCGATGATATTTGCCTAATCTCTGATCAGAGCTAGAATTGGGTACATGATACATCCCGCCGATCTGCCGGATACGGTATCCGTTTTTCCATTGCCCGGGGCACTGCTGTTGCCCCGTTCGCGCCTGCCACTTCACATCTTTGAACCGCGTTATCTGCAGATGCTGGACGACGCGCTGAAAACGAAGGAAAGGCTGATCGCAATGGTTCAGCCGAACCCTTCGGTCAGCGACGAGGACAAGCTGCACCGTATCGGATGTGCCGGGCGGGTGACGCAGTTTTCCGAAACAGAAGATGGTCGGTACCTGATCACGTTGACCGGTGTGTCGCGGTTCCGCATTGCGTCCGAGCTGGACGCATTCACACCCTATCGCCGGTGCGCTGTCTCGTGGAACGGCTTCGACCGGGATCTTGGTAGGTCCGAAAAAGATGACGGGTTCAACCGCACCAAGTTTCTGAACTTGCTGGAACGTTTCTTTTCGTCCCGGCAGCTGTCCACTGATTGGGATTCACTGAAAGATGCAGACGATGAGTTGCTTGTGAACTCTTTGTCGATGCTTTTGGATTTTGATCCCGAAGACAAACAAGCCCTGCTCGAGGCCCCCTGCCTGCGCACCCGGCGCGAGACATTGGTGACACTGATCGAATTTGCCATGCGCGGCGGATCGAACGAGGAAAAACTGCAATGACCAACCCCGACCATGCTTTTGACCGCCATATGCTCGAAGCGCTGATCTGCCCGCAGACACACACGACACTGCACTATGACGCTGAAAAGCAAGAGCTTGTGTCCAAGGCCGCCGGACTGGCCTTTCCCATCCGCAACGGGATCCCGGTCATGCTGATTGATGAGGCGCGGCAGCTCGACTAGATAGGCCGCCCTTGCAACAGCTTGGGCAGGTCTCCGGTCAACCCGGCTGCTTCCCTGACAAAGCCGCGACGCAACCCGGGTAAAGAGCCGACAATTCCCATGCCAATATCTCGTCCAAGGCGCAGTAGGGGGTTATCGTTGGAAAACAGCTTGTTGAAGACATCCGTCGCCATCGCAAGCGAGGCAGTGTCAAAGCGACGCCATTCCTGATACCGCTCTAGCACCATGGTCGATCCGATATCCTCGCCGCGTCGCCCGGCCAGTGTCAGAACCTCGGCCAAGGCCCCGACATCGCGTAGGCCGGCATTCAGCCCCTGACCGGCGATGGGATGCATTCCGTGGGCGGCATCCCCGACCAGCGCCATGCGGATGCCGACAAAGGAATTGGCGATGGTCAGGTTCAACGGGTATGTGAAACGATCACCAGCAAGGTGGATATCACCCAGAAAATCGCCAAACCGTGGGCGCAGCACCTGCAGATAATCTTCTTCGGGTAGGGCGTTGATCCGGGCTGCGGTCTCGGTGCGTTCGCTCCAGACGATGGAGCTGCGATTTCCGGTCAACGGCAGAATCGCCAGCGGGCCGGGCGGCATGAAGAACTGATGGGCAATGCCGTTATGCGGCAGATCATGATCAATGGCGCAGACCAGCGCCGTTTGGCCATAGTCCCAACCGGTGCGTTTGATACCCGCCCGCGACGCGGTGCCGCTGCGGCGGCCGTCACAGCCGACCAGCAGGCCGCCTTGCACGGTTGTGCCGTCGTCCAACGTTAAGGTCACTTCGGTGGCGTCGGTCTGTTGGGCTACGACGGTCTTACCGCTTACCTGAGTGATGCGCGGTTCTTCCGTCATCGCGTCCAGAAAAGCCCGGCGCAGATGGCGGTCTTCGACCATAAAGCCCATCGGGCCTTCTTCGATCTCGGCATGGTCAAAATGCATGAAAAAGGGTGATGGCCCTGTTCCGGCATGGCCGTCTGTAACCTTGATTTCCAGCATCGGCTGAGCGTGTTCCGCAACACGATCCCACACGCCGATGGCATCCAGCAGGCGTTGCGACGCCAGGGCCAGCGCATAAGCACGTCCGTCAAATGCCGCATTCTTGCGAACTTTCTCAGCCAGCGCATCGATCACCGTGACCGAGTGACCGGTTTGTGCCAGTGCCAGCGCCAAAGCAGGGCCGTTCAGCCCGCCGCCCACGATCAGAATATCAGATGCCTGTGTCATGCCCTGCAATATGCGCGCCCTTTCGGGATTGTCCATGTGCAGTCCTGTCGCTACCGTCCCCTTAAGCCGAAAAGCAGGAGGGGGCAGGATGCAGGATTGGTTGACCATGACCGCGTGTGATTTGGGCCGTGGCATTGGGATGGGTCAGATTGATCCGGTCGAGCTCACCGAGACCTATCTTGCGGCCATCGACGCCCACCCGCATCGGGACCGCATCTATGCCCGCGTCACCCATGATCGCGCCCGGTCTGAGGCTGAAGCAGCAAAGCAGCGCGCCAAATTGGGCCTGCGACGCTCTTTGCTGGACGGGGTCCCGATCAGTTGGAAAGACCTGTTCGACACTGCAGGAACCGTAACCGAGGCGGGCTCGGCTCTGTTGAAGGATCGCGTGCCGGATGCGGATGCGCTGGTGTTACGCAACGCGACGCAGATGGGCACCGTCTGTCTGGGCAAGACGCACATGAGCGAGTTGGCCTTTTCCGGGCTTGGGCTGAACCCGATCACCGAAACTCCGCCCTGCATACATGACGAGGCAGCCGTGCCGGGTGGGTCGTCTTCAGGGGCCGGCGCTTCGGTTGCCTGGGGTCTGGCGGCTTGCGGAATCGGATCGGACACCGGCGGGTCGGTCCGTATCCCGGCGGCGTGGAACGATTTGGTGGGGCTGAAAACCACTGCTGGGCGACTCAGTCTGGAAGGTGTGGTGCCGCTCTGCTTGCGTTTTGATACGGTTGGGCCTCTGGCGCGGTCGGTCGAGGACGCCGCGCATATGTTGGCTCTACTCGAGGGCGGAATGCCTGCCGATCTGCGTGGTGCTTCGGTCAAAGGTCGCCGCTTTGCCGATTTGCAAAACATTGCCAAGGACGACCTGCGTGATACGCCCCGCAAGGCGTATGAGGATGCCCTTGCTAAACTTGCGGATGCAGGGGCCGAAATTGTGCCTTTGGAGGTGCCTGCACTGAACGAGGCCATGACCCTGACCAGCATCGTTTACACCACCGAGGCCTATGGGTTGTGGCGCGATGTGATCGAGGCCAACCCCGAGGCGATGTACCCCGAGATCCTTGAACGTTTCCGCATCGGAATGGAGTTTTCCGGCCCCGACTATGTGTCCGCTTGGTCCAAGCTCAAGGCTTGCCGCACCGCGTGGGATGCAGCAACCGCCGGGTTTGATGCCGTTCTGGCCCCCACTGCACCGATTCTGCCGCCCAATCTGGAGCGGCTGATGAATGACCACGACTATTACGTGACCGAGAATCTGCTGGCCCTGCGCAACACGCGGATCGGCAATCTGATGGGTCTTGCAGCGCTGAGCCTGCCCACTGGAACTCCCAGTTGCGGTCTGATGATGCTGGGCTATCCCGGCTCGGAAGAGGCGCTTTTGCGGCTGGGTTCAGCGGCGGAATCGGTACTGGCCTGAATGCCACAATCCCCTGATTCGGAACCTCTTTGTCTGGACGGGGAGGCGCACGGACTGTAATCTGCTAAAAAAACGGGGCGCAAATGACCCCCGATATTGAGGCAGTATTATGAATTTCCCCGAGCGGTTTTCGAACCTACCGGCTTATGCATTCCCGCGTCTGCGCGCCCTGTTGGATCATCACCAGCCGGGCGGTGACGTTGTTCACATGACCATTGGCGCACCCACGCATGATTTTCCGGCCTGGGTGACTGATGTCATCATCGAAAACGCCGCCGGGTTTCAGGGGTATCCTCCGAACGAAGGTTCGGAAGACCTGCGTGATGCGATCACAGACTGGATTTGTCGACGCTATGGGGTCCAGATGGACCCGGATGCCAATGTGATGGCACTGAACGGAACACGAGAAGGGCTGTACAACGCCGCCATGGCGCTGTGTCCGGAACAGAAGAACGGCCAGCAACCGATCATCCTGTGCCCGAATCCGTTTTATCAGGTTTATATGGTCGCCTCGCTTTCGGTAGGAGCGCAGCCCTATTTTGTGCCTGCCACCGCGGCGACAGGCCATCTGCCGGACTATGCTGGTCTGCCTGCGGATGTGCTGAACCGCACCGCCGTGGCCTATATCTGTTCGCCTGCCAACCCGCAGGGGGCTGTTGCCTCTCGCGAATATTGGGTCGAACTGATCCGTCTGGCCGAGCAATACAATTTTCGCATTTTCGCGGATGAATGCTATTCCGAGATTTACCGGGACAAGGCCCCGACAGGTATTCTGACCGTCGCGCAAGAACTGGGCGCTGATCTTGAGCGGATCACGTTGTTCAACTCGCTTTCCAAACGCTCAAACCTGGCCGGGTTGCGGTCGGGCCTGATCGCGGGTGGGCCTGAGACGATCAAACAAGTCAAGCAATTGCGTACCTATGCAGGGTCGCCTCTGCCGCTGCCCTTGCAAGCTGCCGCAGCAAAGGTCTGGGCAGATGAAGAACATGTTCAGGAAAACCGTGCACTGTATCAGGAAAAATACGCCATCGCGGATCAGGTGTTCGCAGGTGTGCAGGGATACATGTCGCCAGAGGCGGGGTTCTTTTTGTGGCTGCCGGTTGAGAATGGCGAAGACACTGCATTGAAGGTCTGGAAGGACACCGGGGTTCGGGTTCTGCCGGGCGCATATCTTTCACAAGGTGATCCGGGGAATAACCCGGGCAAAGGCTTTATCCGGGTTGCATTGGTGGCCCCAAAAACAGAGTTGCAGCGTGGTCTGATCACACTCCGCGACTGCATCTATTCGTGAGGTACGAGGGCAAAATGGCATCATATAACGCGCGCAATCGCGATCCATTGTTGGACAGCACCACGCAGGCCGCTTTGGAGCGACGCAGTAAGGAACTGATCGGTATCGCCTTGATCCTGCTGGGTTTGGCTGCGGCGGCGATGATCTGGTCCTACACGCCCGATGATCCGAACTGGATGGTGTCGACCGACGCCCCGGTACAGAACTGGATGGGACGGATTGGCGCGTCGATCGCAGCGCCTTTGTTCATGATCGTGGGGTGGGGCAGCTGGGGCATCGCGCTTGTTCTGATCGGGTGGGGTCTGCGTTTCGCGGGCCACTTCGGTGAAGACCGGGCCATCGCACGGTTGATTTTTGCCCCGATCTGGATTGCCGTTGTCTCGGTCTACGCCGCGACTCTTGTTCCCGATGCCGAATGGCGCGCAACCCACAGCTATGGGCTGGGCGGTTTGTTTGGCGACACTGTCATGGGAGCGTTGCTGACACTGTTGCCGATCTCTTCACATTTTCTGGTCAAGCTAATGTCATTGGCCATGGCGGTCGGCATGATTGCTCTGGGTATTTTTGTTTTGGGCTTCACTAAGGCCGACGTGAAACGTGGTTTCCACGCCTTCCTGCTGGGTCTCGTGATGTCTTACGATATGCTGATGACCCTGATGGGGCGCGGTGCGGCGTCGGCGGCGCAAGCAGCACGGGATCGCCGGGCGCAGTGGGAAGAACGCAAACTTGCGCGTACTGAGGCGGAAGAGGCCATTTATGAAGACGATCTGGCTTACGCTGATCCTATCTTTGAAGACCCCGATCTGGAAAGCCCGGAACCTGCGGTGAAAGGCGGACTGCTGTCGCGCATGCCGTCGCTTATCCGCCGCCCTGACCCTATGCCCGAACCTGAGCTGGTCGATCCTGAACCGATCGCGGGCTTTGATGAGATGCCGGGCGAGGATCGCATCCGGTCGAAAATCTCGGCCGCTGTACGCAATCGCAAAGTGGCGGCAGGTGAGATGACGCCCGAGCCGGACCCGAACCTGCCATTGACCAAAGGTCGAGGCCGCCGCCCTGGTCCGCTGATCCTGAATACAAGCCAGCCGGATGGTCTGCCGATGGAGCCGCCGGTGACGGCTGCGGGCTTGCCGCTCGAGCCTCCGGTTTCGACGGATGTCACTACAGAGTGGCAAGATCCGGCACCGACGGGATATACGCCGGAGCCGATGCTGGTTCATTATGCGTCTGAGCCGGAAGTAGACGATGCCCCGGTCTTCGAAGATGTTGAAGAGCCCGCACCGCAGCCGCGACCTGCAATGAAAATCCCTGTGGCCGAACCGCGAAAACCCGTGGTTGCGCAACCCGTGCGCCGCACACCGCAGCCATCCCGACGGGCACAGGCCGAAGCGCAACCGGCGTTGTCGTTTGAGGACAAGCATGCCGATTTCGAACTGCCTCCGCTGGGATTGTTGTCGAATCCGGCCAGCATTCAGCGTCATCATCTGAGTGATGAGGCGTTGGAAGAAAACGCGCGGATGCTGGAAAATGTTCTGGATGATTACGGCGTCAAAGGTGAGATCGTCAGCGTTCGCCCTGGTCCGGTTGTCACCATGTACGAGTTGGAACCGGCTCCGGGTTTAAAAGCCAGCCGCGTGATTGGCCTGGCCGATGACATTGCGCGTTCGATGTCAGCGCTGTCGGCACGTGTTTCAACCCTGCCGGGACGCTCTGTCATCGGCATCGAACTGCCCAACGAAAACCGCGAGATGGTGGTTCTGCGCGAAATTCTCGCCAGCCGTGACTTTGGCGATGGCAATCATGCACTGCCTCTGGCACTGGGCAAGGATATTGGCGGCGAATCCGTTGTGGCGAACCTGGCCAAGATGCCTCACTTGCTGATCGCAGGGACCACCGGTTCCGGTAAATCGGTGGCAATCAACACAATGATCCTGTCATTGCTGTACAAGCTGACACCGGATGAATGCCGCCTTATCATGATCGATCCGAAGATGCTGGAACTTTCCGTTTATGACGGCATCCCGCACCTGCTCTCGCCTGTCGTCACCGACCCGAAAAAGGCGGTCGTCGCGCTGAAATGGGTCGTGGGTGAGATGGAAGACCGCTATCGCAAGATGTCCAAAATGGGTGTCCGCAATATTGCCGGTTACAACGGTCGCGTGAAAGACGCGCTGGCCAAGGGCGAGCTGTTCAGCCGCACGGTACAGACCGGCTTTGACGATGAAACCGGCGAGCCAACCTTTGAGACCGAAGAATTCGCACCCGAAGCGATGCCGTATATCGTCGTGATCGTCGACGAAATGGCTGACCTGATGATGGTTGCAGGCAAGGAAATCGAAGCCTGCATCCAGCGTCTGGCACAGATGGCGCGGGCCTCGGGCATTCACCTGATCATGGCCACACAACGCCCTTCGGTCGACGTGATCACCGGTACAATCAAGGCCAACTTCCCGACGCGGATTTCATTCCAAGTGACCTCGAAAGTCGACAGCCGCACTATCTTGGGTGAAATGGGCGCTGAACAGCTTCTGGGGCAGGGCGACATGCTCTATATGGCTGGCGGGGCCAAGATCACTCGCTGCCACGGGCCATTCGTCTCAGATGAAGAGGTCGAGGAAATCGTCAACCACCTGAAACAGTTTGGTCCTCCAGACTACGTGAACACGGTGCTGGACGGCCCGGCTGAGGACAAGGCTGACAATATCGACGCTGTTCTGGGTCTGAGTACCGGCGGCAATACAAACGGAGAGGATGCCCTGTATGATCAGGCAGTGGCGATTGTGATCAAGGATCGCAAATGTTCGACCTCTTACATTCAGCGAAAACTTGCCATTGGCTACAACAAAGCTGCGCGTCTGGTTGAGCAGATGGAAGACGAAGGCGTTGTTTCTGCGGCAAATCACGTCGGTAAGCGGGAAATCCTCGTCCCCGAGCAGTAAGATATTTAATAACAAGGGCAGAAGGCCTATCTGTACGGCATGAAACAGATCGCTTTTGCCCTTGCTTTGACACTGGCCGCTCCTGCCGCATGGGCGGCGGACAAGCTGCCGCTTTCGCAGATTTCGAATTATCTGAACGGATTGAAAACGGTTGAGACGACTTTCACGCAAGTGAACGATGACGGATCGCTGAGCACCGGTAAGCTGTGGATGCAGCGCCCGGGCAAGATGCGGTTCGAATATGACCCACCCAACAGCGCAGTGGTGTTGGCGCGTTCTGGTAGCGTGCAGATCTTTGACCCAAAATCAAACCAACCCCCCGAGCAATACCCGCTGAAGCGTACGCCGCTGTCCATTGTATTGGCGCGGAATGTGAACTTGGGTCAGGCCAATATGGTCGTAGGCCACAGCTTTGACGGCACAGCCACCGTGGTCACGGCACAAGACCCCAAGAACCCCGAGGCAGGCCGGATTGAGCTTATGTTTACGGACAACCCAGTCGAATTGCGCAAATGGGTGATTCACGATAACGCCGGTGGGCAGACAAGCGTTCTGCTCGGTGCGCTGAATGAAGGTGGGCGCCTCGATCAGGGCTTGTTCTCGAACAGAAAGAGGGTCGGGTCAGGCAATCGCTGACCCGCCCGAATGTGTCAGTATCGGCAGTTCGCCAACTGCGCTTGGTACAACTGCGCGCGCGCGTCCACGTCATTGGCTACGTTCAATAACCAGGATTTGCTGTTGTAGCTGCCACGCGCGTATCCCGTATGGCCTTCATGATAGGCTAGGTATTGATTGCGCGTATCTGCCGGGTGGATGCCGTTACGTTCGTTGCTTTTATTCATGTACCAGCCGATGAAGTCTGATGCGTCGCGGATACGATCCCGCTTGGCCCGGCGTTTTCCGGTTTCGCGTTGGTATTGCTCCCACGTACCATCAAGCGCTTGACCGTAACCGTAAGCGCTGCTTTGACGACCCATCGGGATGACGCCCAAAACGTATCTATGCGGGGTGCGCGCATCATGGCGATAGCGGCTTTCCTGATAGATCGTGGCCATCTGAACGTGAACGGGAACGCCCCATTTGCGTTCGGTGTTTTTGAAGGCCTTGATGTAGTCAGGCTTTTCACGCGCAATGCTGCACGCGTCGTTCAATCTGCTGGGCGGCTGTTTGGAGCCACCCCCACAGGATGCCAGAAGCAGCACCCCGAAGAGTACGATAAGAATTCTGCTCATGTGCCTCGTGCCTTTTTTGGGGCATTCTAACGCAGATTGAGTAATTATGAAATCACAATCGTTATAAAACGATAGCCAGAATAACCGGTAACGCTGCGACGGAAAGCACGGTGGATACCATGACCATGCCAGCGACTGCATCGGAATCGGCCCCAAACCGTTCGGCCAACAGGTAAGAGGTTACCGCAACCGGCGTACAGATCTGCAATATCAGAACGCCAAAAGCGATGGTGTCCAGATCAAACAGCACCCCGATACCCCATCCCAAAGCAAAACATACGGTCAGCTTCAACGCTGACAGCCAGATCGCTTGCCCCAGGCTACGTGACGTCAGGCGGGCGATTGCCACGCCGACAGTGACCAGCATCAGTGGGACGGCCATTTGCCCCAAGAGCTCCAATGTGTTTGTCAGGAATTTAGGTGTTTGCCAGCCTTGCCAAAGAAAAATTGCACCAAGGATCGTAGCCCAAGCCATCGGCTGGCGCACAACCTGGCCCCATGCACCTTTTCCTGCGACCAGATAAATCCCATAGGTGAAGGAAAACAGTGCAGTTACAGACAGAAAGATGACTGCATAGCCCAAGCCGATCTGACCAAAGGCAAAAATGCACAACGGCAGGCCGAGGTTGCCGGTATTACCGAAAATCAAAGGTGACAGGTAAGTTCTCTGATCCAGTTTCAAGCCGCGAACGATCAGCCAGAACACCAACGCCAGCAAAAGATTTGCAAGCAAGGTCGCCATTGTGAAGCGCGAAAGATCTCCGCCCGGGATTTCGGTTTGCATGAGGGCAACAAAGATCAGGCTGGGCATTGCCAGGGTTGTCGCAAAGCGGGTGACGAACTGCAGGCGATACTCGAACCCCAGTTTGACCCAGGCAAAACCAATCCCCGCCAACAAAAAGACCGGCGCTACGATTTCGAACACTGTCAGTATTAGGTTCACAGACTGTTTCCCTGAGTTTCACATCAATGATTGGCTTTTCGGGCCAGAAACGGGTAGTAAATGCTCTGGGGGCTGAAACAATGCTAAAGACACGTGCAAAATACGGCTTAGGCCAGGTGGTTCGTCACAAAAAACACCCTTTCCGAGGGGTAATCTTTGACGTGGATCCGGAATTTTCAAATACCGAGGAATGGTATCAGGCCATCCCTGAAGACAGCCGTCCACGGAAAGAGCAGCCATTCTATCACCTGCTGGCTGAGAACGACCAATCCTTCTATGTTGCTTATGTTTCAGAACAAAATCTGGTTGCCGACTATTCCGGAGAGCCGGTCGAGCACCCGGATATCCCCAATATGTTTGGTCCGTTCGAAGACGGCGCATACCCCCTGCATTTCCACCTGAACTAAAGTTACCTGCCACCTCGGTGGCGGTTGTGCGCCTGTTAGTATCCAAGGGCGCAGCCGTCCTTACGCGGGTCGCTGGCACCTTCCAAAATACCGTCTTCCCGGATTCGGATCGCTTGTGCACCCCCTAGCGGCGTTTCGGGTGTTTCGACAGTGTGTCCAATTTCTGTCAATTGTTTCAGCACCTCTTCTGGGTAGCCACGTTCCAGCTTCAGAACAGATCCGTCGAAGAATGCGCGGGGGGCATTGATGGTCTCTTGCAGTTCAAGGCTGAAATCTCTGAGATTGGACACAAATCGCGCGTGGCCAGTTGGTTGATACGCTCCACCCATCACGCCAAAGGGCATCATGACGCGGTCGTTTTCGGTCAGCATCCCCGGAATAATCGTATGCATTGGACGCTTGCAGCCGCCCAGCTCGTTCGGGTGGCTCGGCTCCAGCGTGAATCCAGCGCCTCTGTTCTGTAGCAAGATGCCATATTTTTCTGATGCGATGCCCGATCCAAAGCTGTGAAAGATCGAGTAGATCAACGACACGGCCATCCGATCGCGGTCAACGACAGTGATATAGACAGTGTCCTTGTGAATGGCTTCGGTCAAAGGTGCCGCCGCAGGTATTGCACGTTTGGGATCAATGAGCGCGGCCAGCTTGGCGGCCAGTTCAGGGTCAAGAAAGCGCTCTGCTCTGGCCATATGGTCTGGATCTGCGATGAACCTGTTGCGTGCATCATAGGCCAGTTTGGTCGCCTCTGCCTCGATGTGAATCCGGTCTGCTCCGAATGGATCCATGCGGGTCAGATCAAAGTGTTTCAGGATATTCAGCAGCAAAATTGCAGTCGCGCCTTGGCCGTTTGGCGGATGTTCCACCAGATCGACGCCTTTGTATTCTCCGCGCATGGGCTGAGCGTCGCTACATCCCGCGTTTTGAAAGTCCTCAGCGGTGTGGACGCCGCCGCGCGCGGACAAGGCTGCGATCATGTCCTCGGCAATGTCGCCCGAATAAAACGCGCCGCGACCTTCGCTTGCGATCCGACGCAATACTTCGGCTTGACCTGGCGCGCGAAAGATCTGTCCGACTGAAGGGGCTTGCCCGTCGATCAGATAGTGGTCGCGTGCCGAACCTTGCAGGGTTTCCGCCCCAATTCTCCAGTCAAACGCAACTCGGGGCGCAACGGGAACACCCGCTTCCGCGTAGTGAATTGCAGGGGTCAGGATCGCGTCCAACCCCAAACGCCCTTCAGTCTCTGCCAGATGGCAGAACGCGTCCACAGCACCGGGAATTGTCACGGCATCCGGCCCGTTCAAGGGCACAGATGAAAGGCCCTGATCGCGCAAAAGCTGTGCCTGAGCTGCAGCTGGCGATCGGCCTGAACCGTTCAAGGCTCGGATTCGGCTTTCCCCAGCCCGGTTGAACAGAACAAAGCAATCGCCGCCCAGCCCGGTCATCTGCGGCTCGCAAATTCCCAGCAGGACCGCTCCGGCAATAGCGGCATCCATTGCGTTGCCGCCCTGTTCCAGAGTGTCGATCGCTACTTTAGCTGCAAGCGGGTGAGATGTTGCACACATGCCGTGTGTCGCAAAAACTTCTGACCGGCCTGGTTTATGCAGATCCCGCATGGTGTGCTCTTTCTCCCTGAAACAAGGGAAAGCTATTCACTGATCCAGGATTGTCCAGAGATTTCAGGAGAGAAGTTCCTCGGCGCCTTTCACTGGGTGGGGGCTGTGATAAATGGCGCCGAGGGAAGCTATCTGAGCTACGAGTCACTGTATGGCGGTTGTTTGCGGCGCGACAATGTTTCGAAAATGGCGTTATTGTGACCAATTATGCCCGATTAGGCGCATTGCCGAAGTTAAACCGCAGGGAAAGCCGATTGCACCCATCCCGGCGCTCATACCGGATGTCACTGGTGAGCTGATGAATCAGGAACCAGCCAAACCCTCCTTCCGGTAGGTCTTGCGTGGTTTCCCCCAGCGGTGCAGGCGTTCCGTCCGGCATCCGAAAACCGGGCAGCGGATGGCCGGTATCCGAGATCAGGATGTCCAGCCTATCTCGGTCCAGTCGGCAAGTGACCTGAACATTGGCCGGTGCAATGCCATTGTATGCGTGTTCCACCACGTTGTTGATTGCTTCGGCCAATGCAATCTTCACATCGTCCGATTTATGAGGCGGCAAGCCATGATTTGCCAGACCACTGCTAAGCCGCGCGATACCTGCGCTGGCTTCTGTGTCCGTCGCGGGGAAGCTTAGCTCCAGGCAGGTCTTGTTACAAATTGGCTCCACGCCCATTCACTCCTGCCTTGGTTACGCATCTGGCGCGGACAGTGCGTCGTCCAGTGTTGAAAACAACCGGAAAACAGTATCCATGCGCGTCAGGCGAAAAACTTTCTCGACCACTGGCTGCGGCCCGGCCAGATCCAGTTGCCGGTCTTTGCCCAGCTGCTTCATCGACGCCACAATTGCACCCAGACCGCTGGAATCGATGAACTGAACGCCGGACAGATCCAGCACAACCCGATCTGCGCCGGTCTCGGTTTCCGAGCGCATGTCTTCCTTGAACTGAATGGCCATTGCGGCATCGATCCGGTCGGAATGAACGGTGATTATCTGTGTTGCGCCGTTCGACGCGCTGGTCAGCCCCATGGTTTGGGCACCCTCCAAGCTGAAAAATGAGTCGTAGAAATACGCTAGACGCCAATTCTTACCATTCGGTATTCAAGAACCGGAAAGCAGGAGGAAAACCCGGATGAAAGATGTTGTGATTGCAGGGGCCGCCAGAACGCCAATGGGTGGTTTTCAAGGCATGTTCGATGGGGTTGCGGCAGCCGACCTTGGGGGGGACGCGATCCGGGCTGCGTTAAGCCAGGCCGGGGCGCAATCAGTTGATGAAGTGCTGATGGGATGTGTCTTGCCAGCGGGGCAGGGCCAGGCCCCCGCGCGGCAGGCAGGTTTTGCCGCTGGTTTGGGCGAAGAGGTCCCGGCAACAACGCTGAACAAGATGTGCGGCTCGGGTATGAAAGCAGCAATGGTTGCCTTTGACCAGATTGCCTTGGGCCATGCGGATTCAATGGTTGCAGGCGGAATGGAGAGTATGACGAATGCCCCCTACCTGCTGCCCAAGATGCGCGGTGGTGCCCGCATTGGCCACGGTCAGGTGGTCGATCATATGTTCCTGGACGGGCTCGAAGACGCCTATGACAAAGGCCGTCTGATGGGCACTTTTGCCGAAGATTGTGCCGAAGCCTATCAGTTCACCCGCGAAGCGCAGGATGAGTATGCGCTGCAGTCTCTGTCGAACGCCCTGACCGCACAGGAAAACGGTGCATTTGATCGGGAAATTGCTCCGGTCACAGTTCGTACTCGAAAGGGCGAGGTTGTGCACGACACCGATGAGCAACCAAAATCTGCCCGCCCTGATAAAATTCCTACGCTGAAACCCGCATTTCGCAAGGACGGTACAGTGACGGCCGCCAACTCCTCTTCGATTTCGGACGGGGCCGCGGCGCTTGTTCTGGCTTCGGTCGAGGCGGCCGAAGCGCAAGGGCTGGCGGTGCGTGCCCGTGTTTTGGGTCACGCCAGTCACGCCCAGGCACCCGAGCTGTTTACCACTGCGCCGGTTCCGGCCGCACAGAAACTCTTGTCCCGCATCGGCTGGAGCAAGGAGGATGTTGACCTGTGGGAAGTCAACGAAGCCTTCGCGGTTGTGCCGATGGCGTTCATGCATGAGATGGGATTGCCGCGCGACAAAGTGAACGTGAATGGCGGCGCCTGTGCGCTGGGTCATCCTATCGGTGCCTCGGGCGCGCGCATCATGGTTACATTGCTGAACGCATTGGAGAAGCGAGACCTCAAACGAGGAGTTGCGGCCATCTGCATCGGCGGCGGCGAAGGCACCGCGATTGCAATCGAACGCGTTTGACCCTTCATCTTTTTCCAAATACTTCGGAGGTGCGGGGGCAGCGCCCCCGCGCAGTCCCAATGGATAAGAATCAATGACAGTCGATTACGACAGCCTGACCAACACAATCGCAGCATTGACCGAAGGCGAAACGGATCAAGTCGCTTTGATGGCCACGGTCGCGTGCGAGGTGCATCATTCAGACGACCGCTTTGACTGGACCGGATTTTATCGTGTGGTGGAACCTGGTTTGCTAAAAATCGGCCCTTATCAAGGTGGGCATGGGTGCCTTGTCATCCCGTTCGAACGCGGCGTTTGCGGTGCCGCAGCGAAGACGGGCAAGGTGCAGCTTGTGTCGGATGTTGACGCTTTCCCGGGTCATATTGCGTGCGCGTCTTCAACCCGGTCTGAACTTGTCCTTCCGGTGCGGGACCCGTCAGGTGATATCATTGCTGTTTTTGACATTGATAGCGATCAGCCAGCTGCTTTCTCATCGTTGGATGCGCAAAAACTCCAAGATATTCTGACGGCTGTTTTTGCAGGATCCTAGCTGTCGCAGTCGTTGCTGGCTTGCATCAAAATCAAGGATTTCCGAGTGATTGCACGGCTAAATCGAGTTCGCCTTGCGGGCTTCGAAATGATCTCATATCAAAATCCATAGCGAAGGTTCTTTTTTGGGTGTTTCTCAGGGATGCAAGAAACTGAAATCAATCCAAGGGTCACAGGCGGGACGCCCAAAAAAGGGATCAAACGCGCGCATATGGCAACCTTCCCGGATCGTGCCGGCGTTTTACCTCATTCGGTGGCAAGCATTGCGTCGCAGGTCGACAAGGTGTTCCTCTGCCTGAATGAGTATCACGATGTACCTGGCTTTCTGAACGAGTTCGACAACGTCACTGCTGTGATCCCCGAGCGGGACTATAAGGATGTCGGCAAGTTTATTTTCCAGCCTGATCCTGAAGACACCGTTTTTCTTGTCGATGACGATATCGATTATGCCGACAACTATGCCCGTCAGACCCTGCGCCGAGCACGGGGCGTTGGAATGGATAAGCGCGTCTTCGGTTATCACGCGACGACGTTCTCAAACCCGACGCCAAGGTCGATACGGCAACGCACGTTATTGCGGATGAATCAAAAACTCACATACTCTACCAGAGTCCATCAGTTGGGAACCGGAACCGTCATGCTGTCCGGATCACTGTTTCCACCTCTGGATTACATGGAGGGCAGTGAGAAGTTCGTTGATGTACGTTTTGCCCGCTACTGTTTCGAAAATGATATCGAAATGTGGACTTTACCCAGAAACCGGCGCCGCTTTCCCAGTTTGCTCGCTGGGCTTGATCCGGAGAAACGCGAAACGATTGCCGATAGTTTCAGCCGTCGTTGGCCGCAACATGTGCTGGATGAAGTGAAGGTTTTTGCGGGTCTTCAATTCTGAAGCCACTTCGCAAAACTTGTTAGTTTCATATTTTCGATACCCTTTCACCTGCCGGTTCTTAAGGGCCAAGTTTGCCTGCGGTCGCTAACGCGGCGGTTGGGGGTCTGCACAACTCAATATCCTATCGAAAACCAAGCGTGAAAAAATGCTTGGAAATTTCACAAACTTGCTTCATCGTGAAAATAGGAAGCAAAATTTCACAAGATTCGGAGTGGCCAGTGAACAGCCATGCCCCCCAAAGCGCGACACTCGGAGCCGACCTAAGGGCCTTGCGCAAGGCCCGAGGATTGACCTTGACCGAGATTGCAACGCGGCTGGATCGGTCGGTGGGATGGTTGAGTCAGGTTGAACGCGACATGTCCGCCCCCTCGATCTCGGACCTGCGCCAGATTGCCGAGTGCCTTGGCGTCCCCATGTCGATGTTGTTTGCGCATTCAGCTGCACCTGCAGACGAGCAAGGGTATGTTGTGCGCGCGGGGTCACGTCGTCCCATGGGGTCGGGCGCAGAAGGGCTGATCGAAGAGCTGCTCTCGCCGGATCTGACCGATGATTTCGAAATGGTGCATTCCACGTTCGAGCCCAATTCGAAGATGCAGACGCCCGCCAATCGCCCGACGCAAGAAGTGGGCTACATGATCTCGGGCCGATTGGACCTGAACATCGGGTCACGCGCATTTTCCGTCGGGCCAGGTGACAGTTTTCGGATCAAACACGAACCTTATCAATGGTCTAACCCCTATGATGAGCCCGCGGTGGCCATCTGGGTCATCGCTCCACCGGTGTATTGATGAGCTTTGAAGCCTGGACCATATTCGCGCTGTTCTGGGTGGTATTCGTGACCACCCCGGGCCCGAACGCAGTCAATTGCATCTCGAACGGGATGAGTTTGCCGTTCCCCAAGGCGATGTTGGGTGTTCTGGCAATCCTCACGCAGGCAAGCGCCTTTCTGATCCTGTCTGCGCTGGGCGTTACTGCTTTGATTGCCGCCTCTCCGACCGGGTTCTTTATCGTCAAGCTAATAGGTGCAGGGTTTCTGATCTGGGTTGGAATACGTGGATGGATGAATGCTGCAAAACCTGCACCGGCCTCTGAACGGCCGGCTCGGCACGTCTATTTTCATGCGCTGGCTGTTGCGGCGATCAATCCCAAAAGCGTGGCCGGATACCTCGCCGCCTTCTCGCAATTCGTTCAGCCCGACGTGCCAATCTGGCAGCAGATGGGAGTAATCATGCCCACGGCGCTGATCATCACAACGCTCAGCTACACCGGCTTCACCCTGTTGGGTGCGCTGATGGGCAAAGCGGCGCTGGGGGCCGTGTTCAACATTTGGGTCCGTCGCGTAATGGCGACCTGTTTTGTCATCTATGGCGTGTTGTTAGGGGCCAGCAGCTCGCCCGCAGCAAGGGGATAAACACATGCATACCGGATCCTGCCTGTGCGGCGCAGTCGCATTTACAGTCGACGGAGATCTGTCGCCGCCCTCGGTCTGCCATTGCAGCCAGTGCCGAACGCAATCGGGCCATGTCTGGGCGTCGACTTCGACCCATCAGGACAACCTTAGCTTCACTGCAAGCGATACACTCAGCTGGTTTCGCGCCTCTGACATCGCCCGGCGTGGGTTTTGCAGTGCGTGTGGTTCCTTCCTCTTCTGGCAGCACAATGACGAGGACACGATTTCAATTTCCATGGGTGCGCTCCGCGAACCCACGGGTTTGATGCTCTCGAAGCACATCTTTGTCGCCGACAAGGGCGATTACTACGACATCACGGACGATCTGCCTCAAGAGGCACAGTAACAGGGAACAAAACACATGAGTGATTTTCCGACAAAAGCCCGCGTGGTCATTATCGGTGGCGGTGTGGTAGGGGCCTCGTCCCTTTATCACCTGGCCAAGAAAGGCTGGACCGATTGTGTCCTGCTGGAGAAGAACGAACTGACTGCAGGCTCGACCTGGCACGCGGCGGGTAACGTTCCGACCTTCTCGACCTCTTGGGCGATCATGAACATGCAGCGGTACTCGACCGAGCTGTATTCGCGGCTGGGCGACGAGGTCGATTATCCGATGAACTACCACCAGACCGGGTCAATCCGTCTGGCGCATTCGAAAGAGCGGGTTCAGGAATTCGAACGCGCAATGGCGATGGGACGCTATCAAGGCATCCCGATGGAAATGTGGACCCCGGAAGAAGCTAAAGAGCGTTATCCCTTCCTGGAAACCCATGATCTCGAGGGCGTTCTTTTTGATCCGTCGGATGGTGATATCGATCCGGCTCAGTTGACTCAGGCGCTTGCGAAAGGCGCTCGGGACATGGGGCAGAAAATCCTGCGCTTCACCCCGGCAACGGGCGTGACGCAGCATGATGACGGTACATGGACCGTACAGACCGAAAAAGGCGATATTGCCTGTGACTATGTTGTGAACGCAGCCGGGTATTATGCCCAGCGCGTGGGCGAGTGGTTCAAACCCTTCGGAGGTCGTACGGTTCCTGCGATGATCATGAGCCACCAGTACCTGTTGACGGACGAGATCCCCGAGATCGAAGCATGGACCAAGGAAAGCGGTGCCAAGCTGCCTCTGCTGCGAGATGTGGACGTATCCTATTACCTGCGGCAGGAGAAGCATGGCTTCAACCTTGGTCCTTATGAGCCCAACTGCAAGGGCCACTGGATGAGGGAAGACGACCCCATGCCCGAGGATTTCAGCTTCCAGCTGTGGAATGATGACCTGGATCGGATCGAAGACATCATGACCGACGCGATGGAGCGGGTTCCGCTGATGGCGACCTCGGGTGTTGGTCGTGTCATTAACGGGCCGATCCCCTATGCACCGGATGGGTTGCCGCTGATTGGCCCGATGCCCGGTGTGAAAAACGCGTTTGAGGCGCACACATTTACATTCGGCATCGCGCAGGGCGGTGGTGCAGGCAAGGTGCTGGCAGAGTGGATTGTCGAAGGCGCAACCGAATGGGATATGTGGGCCGTCGATCCGCGCCGCTACACCGATTACACTGATCAGGACTACTGCAATCAGAAGGGTCTGGAGGTTTACGGCAACGAATACGCCATGCATTTCCCCCACCACGAATGGCCTGCTGCGCGTGACAAGAAGCTGTCGCCGGTACATGACAAGGTCAAAGCGCTGGGCGGTGTGATGGGTGCCTACAACGGATGGGAGCGGGCCAACTGGTTCGCGAAGCCGGGCGATGACACCTCGCTTGAGGCGACCCATACCTGGGGCCGTTCCGGCCCGTGGGAGCAGCGGATCAAAGAAGAATGCGAGGCCGTGCGAGACCATTGTGGCGTACTGGATTTGCCAGGTTTCTCGCGCTTCATGGTCAAGGGAGAAGGTGCCGCCGAGGCGTTGCGCGGCCTCGCAACCGGTGGATTGCCCAAGGTCGGCCGGATGAACCTCATCTACGTCTCCGACGACCGTGGTCGCATTCTGACCGAGATGTCCTGCATCCGGCTGGGTGAGGACGAGTTCGTGATGATCACCGCGGCGACTGCGCAATGGCACGACCGCGATATTCTGATGAACGCGTTGCCTGCCACTGTGTCGATTACGGATGTCACAACCACGCGCGACACGCTGATCGTCACTGGTCCGAAATCGCGTGAGATCCTGTCGAGTATGAGCGATGCTGATCTGACCTCCGGATGGCTGACCCACCAGTCCGCCACCGTCGCGGGTCAGCCTGCCTACCTGATCCGCGTTTCCTTCGCCGGTGAGCTGGGCTGGGAAGTGCATGCGCTGAACGAGCATATGCCTGCGATCTATGACGCGATCATCGAGGCGGGTGCCAAGCCGTTTGGGATGTATGCGCTGAACTCGCTGCGGATCGAAAAAGGGTATCGCGCTTGGAAAGGCGATCTGTCGACCGACTACTCGCTGCTCGAAGGCGGGTTGGAGCGGTTTGTGAAGCTGGACAAACCACAGGACTTCCCCGGAAAGGCGGCGATCCTGAACGAAAAACAGCAGGGCGTGAAGAAATCATTCGTCACCCTGACTGTTGATGCGGGAGATTGCGACGCGCCATATATGTCCTGCATCTGGCAAGGGGATGAGATCGTAGGTGAGACCACTTCGGGCGCATGGGGATACCGTGTTGGCAAATCCATCGCGCTGGGCATGATCAAGGCCGATCTTGCGAACCCCGGTACTGAACTTGAGGTCGAAATCTACGGTCAAAAGTTCCGTGCTGTGGTAGAGCAGGATCAACCGCTCTGGGATCCCGAGAACGAGCGGTTGCGCGCTTAACCTCTTGCGGAGACAGCCATGAGCAAACGATACGCTAAACTGGGGCCGGGTGAGGGCCCCAGCTATGACTGGGAAAATGACCATACCTACGTGAAGGTGTCAGGTCAGGACACAGATGGCGCATACACGCTTATGGAAGACAATCTGAAGGCCAGTTTTGCGCTTGGCCTTCATTGTCACGACACCCACGCCGAAACTTTCTATTTTCTGGAAGGTCAGGTTGATTTCTATGTCGATGGTGATTGGCATCGATGTGGACAGGGCACCACAATGCACGTGCCGCCCGGGGTGCCGCATGCCTGTCGTGTGGCGGGTGATGCGCCAGCCAAAATGCTCATGATCTTTCAGCCTTCGGGGTTTGATGGGTTCCTTGCCGAACTTGCAAAGATGAGCGAAACCGACTTTGCCGATGAGGCCAAGATGGCCGATCTCAACGCGCGGTATGACATCGTTCCCATGGGCCCTGTCCCACTGCATCCGGATGATGAGGTCTGAGATGGCCGTTCCAAAATCCATGTCTGGCGTCTACTTGACTGGTCACGGTGGACCCGAAGCGTTGGAGTGGCGCGAAGATATTCCGGTGCCCGAGCCCGGTCTGGGCCAGGTGCTTGTTCGCGTCGCCGCGGCGGGTGTGAACAACACGGATATCAACACCCGAGTTGGTTGGTACGCGTCCGAGGTGACGGGGGCCACGGACACCGTACGTCAGGACGTCGAATCCGGTGGGTGGGGCGGTGCCTTGCACTTCCCCCGCATTCAAGGTGGGGATCTGTGCGGTATTGTCGAGGCTGTGGGCGACGGGGTTCATTTCAGCCTGGGCCAACGCGTGACCTGCCCGATCAACTTGCCGCGCCCGCGCCCGGGAAATCCTCAGGGGTTCATCGCGCTTGGATCCGAGATCGACGGCGCATTTGCGCAATACTGTCTGGTTGAGGCGGATGATCTGTACGACGTCAGCACCTCGCCTCTGTCGGATGTTGAAATTGCAGCCATTCCCTGCGCCTTTGGCACCGCCGAGAACCTGCTGACCCGCGCAGGTGTGACGGCAGGACAAAAGGTCTTGATCACCGGTGCGTCAGGTGGTGTTGGTCTGGCCGCTGTGCAACTCGCAGCACTGCGCGGGGCCACGGTTTGGGGCGTAACAGGTGCCGCGAAAGCCGAGGTAGTCAAATCCCAAGGGGCAAAAGCTACCTTTGACCGTGATGAATCGCCGCCGCAGGATATGTTCGACGCGGTGATCGATGTGGTGGGCGGTCTCGCTTGGGCATCGCTGATCCTGGCCTTGAAACCCGGCGGGCATTACGCCGTGTCAGGCGCAATCGCAGGCCCAATTGTTCAGGCCGATCTGCGGGACATCTACTTGCGCGACATCACGATTCATGGGTGTACGCATCAGACCCCCGAAGTCTTTGGCCGCCTTGTAGAATTGATGAATGTGGGACGGATCAAACCGCTGATCTCGCGAACATATCCGCTGCGTGAGATCGCCTTGGCGCAGGCTGATTTTCAATCCAAGACCTTTCCGGGCAAACTGGTTCTTGTGCCTTAAGGAGCGATGGCATGGCAGATATTACCCTTTTGGACGGCTCGATTGGGCAGGAACTGGTCAAGCGCAGTGGTGATACGCCAACGGCGCTTTGGTCAACCCGGGTCATGATCGATCGCCCTGAATTGGTGCGCGAAGTGCATGCAGAGTACTTTCGGCGCGGGGCGACGATTGCAACGACCAACACTTATGCAGTTCACCGGTCCCGACTGCGGTTCGAAAACATCGAAGATCAGTTGGAAACTCTTATTAACATCGCGCTGTCGCAGGCTCAGGCCGCTTGTGAAGGGACGAAGAATCGTGTTGCGGGATCACTGGGGCCATTGCTGGCCTCATACAGACCTGACCTACAGCCAGACCCGAGCGAAGCCGCCGAAAAATTTGGTGAATTGGTCAGTTTGATGGCGGATAAGGTAGATCTGTTCCTGATTGAAACGGTTTCTTCCGTGCTCGAAGCCGAAGGTGCGCTACGCGGCACAACCGGGTCTGAAAAACCGGTGTGGCTGGCCCTGTCGGTCAATGACGATGAAGGAAGCTTTCTCAGGTCCGGTGAACCCTTGGCGGACATAGCTACATTGGTCGAAGAGTATTCACCGGATGCTGTGCTGATCAATTGTTCGCGCCCCGAGGCGATCCCGGCAGCATTGGACATCCTGTCGGGCATGTCCTTGCCATTTGGGGCCTATGCCAATGGGTTCACACATATCTCGGACGGGTTCCTCGAAGATGCGCCTACGGTGGACACTTTGGAACAACGACATGACCTTGGTCCGGATGCCTATGCGGATCATGTCATGCGATGGGTCGATCAGGGGGCCACGATCGTCGGCGGATGCTGCGAAATAGGCCCAGATCACATCGAAACGCTGGCCAACCGATTGCGGACGGCCGGACACAGTATCGTCTGAGAACGCTGATGGCAGCAGAGTCGAAACAGAGCGATTCACAACAGACCCTCTGGCAGTTCGACATTATCGTCGCGCCGGGTTTTGTGTTGTTGGAACTCGCCTCGCTTGTGGATGTTCTGCGGGTGGCTAACCGCGTCTGTGCTTCACCGCCTTTCACCTACACGTATCGGTCACTGCGCGGTGGGGATGTGGCCAGCAGCAGTGACGCCGTAGTTTCGACAACAAAACTGCCACCGCAACCCAAGGCCGATTATCTCTTTGTCATTGGCAACTCCGACCCGGATCAACCTGACCTTTCGCTTGGCCGTATCGTTTCGGATTACACGTATCGCGGTGCACAGGTCTTTCTTCTGTCTGAAGCTGCCAGTCGTTACATAGACGAAAACGGCACCGAACATCTGGCGACCCATTGGGAAAACGCCTCTTTCCTACGCGAACGAGGTGCCCGGTTCGAGGCTAAACTCTCAATCGCCACGGAAAACGGGCCGGTGGTTACATGTGCCGGAATGGGGGCCACAGCCGACATCGCATTGGCCGTCATCGGGCGGCATATTTCAGGGCCGACGAAAATGACGGTCGCGGATATCATGCTGCATGAGCAGATTCGCGATTTCTCATCCATGCAGCCATTTTCAGGGGCAAAGACCACGGCCACCGGCGACGCCAAGCTGGATCAATGCATTAAGCTGATGCAAGAGAATATCGAAGACCCCCTGCCTATTCGGCAGATTGTCGAGGATCTGAGCCTGTCGAATCGATCGCTGGAGCGTAAGTTCAAATCCTTTTTCGCCACCACACCCAACGGGTTCTATCGCGAAATGCGTCTGGCCAAGGCCAATAATCTTCTGATGAACACCACGATGAGCGTGCGTGAGATCGGTATGGCCTGCGGTTTCCCCAACGGATTTTCGTCTGTTTACAAAAGCTTCTTCGGTGTCACGCCCTTTGTCATGAGGCGGGAAAAACGCCAGGTCGCACAAAGATGATTTTCCCGGATACCGTGACGCTTTTAGTGCATTTGTTGTCGATCCCCCGTGGCATTCTGGCCAGAATCAAACACTAGCGGAGTCGTCACAATGGTTGATCTTCCCAGCAAGGCCCGAGTGGTCATCATCGGAGGCGGCGTCATCGGATGCTCGGTCGCTTATCACCTGACCAAGAAGGGCTCGAAGGATGTCGTGCTGCTGGAACGCAAACAGCTGACCAGTGGTACCACCTGGCACGCGGCAGGGCTTATTGCGCAGCTGCGTGCCACCGCAAACATGACCAAGCTGGCGAAATACAGCCAGGAACTTTATGGCTCGCTGGAAGAAGAAACCGGCGTTGCCACGGGCTTCAAGCGCTGCGGGTCAATCACCGTGGCCCTGACCGAAGAGCGCAAGGAAGAGATCTATCGTCAGGCTGCGATGGCGCGGGCCTTTGGTGTCGAGGTCGAAGAAATCTCGAATGAGCGCGTGCAGGAACTGTACCCACACATCAATCTCGAAGACGTCAAGGGGGCTGTTTATCTACCATTGGACGGGCAAGGTGATCCGGCCAACATTGCACTGGCCTTGGCCAAAGGCGCGCGTCAGCGCGGCGCTGTAGTGAAAGAGCGGGTGAAGGTCACCGACATCGTCAAACAGGGCCGGTCGGTCACTGGTGTGGACTGGGTCGCCGATGATGGCAGCGCCTCGGGCCACATCGAATGCGACATGGTGGTGAACTGCGCGGGTATGTGGGGGCACGAAGTTGGCCGGATGGCCGGTGTGAATGTACCGCTTCATGCGTGTGAACACTTCTATATCGTGACCGAGAACATTGGCGGTCTGACCCAGCTGCCAGTGCTGCGTGTGCCTGACGAATGCGCCTACTATAAAGAAGATGCAGGTAAAATCCTGCTGGGCGCGTTCGAACCTAACGCGAAACCCTGGGCAACGAACGGTATCCCTGACACGTTCGAGTTCGATCAGCTGCCCGAAGATTTCGACCATTTTGAGCCGATCCTTGAAGCCGCTTGTGAACGGATGCCAATGCTGGCCGAGGCGGGTATCCACACCTTCTTCAACGGTCCTGAAAGCTTCACGCCCGATGATGCGTACCATCTGGGTCTGGCGCCCGAGATGGACAATGTCTGGATTGCCGCCGGGTTCAACTCGATTGGCATCCAATCCGCCGGTGGTGCGGGCATGGCGCTGGCCGAATGGATGGACACGGGCGAGAAGCCCTTTGACCTTGGCGACGTGGACGTCAGCCGAATGCAACCGTTCCAGGGCAACAAGAAGTACCTGTTCGAGCGCTCCAAAGAGACACTGGGATTGCTTTACGCCGACCATTACCCCTATCGCCAAAAAGCCACCGCCCGCGGCGTGCGCCGGACGCCGTTCCATCATCACCTGCTGGAACAGAGCGCCGTTATGGGCGAACTGGCCGGTTGGGAACGCGCCAACTGGTTTGCGAATGACGGTCAGGAGCGCGAATACCAGTACAGCTGGAAACGCCAGAACTGGTTTGAGAATTCGGCGGCCGAACACATGGCGGTACGCGAAAATGTGGGCATGTATGACATGTCTTCCTTTGGCAAAATCCGTGTCGAAGGCCCGGATGCCGAGAGATTCATGAACTACATTGGTGGCGGCGACTACTCGGTGCCAAATGGCAAGATCGTCTATACGCAGTTTCTAAACCGCACAGGTGGGATTGAGGCGGACGTCACCGTGACCCGACTGACCCAAACCTCTTATCTGGTGGTAACCCCGGCGGCGACCCGTCTGGCGGATCAGACCTGGATGCAGCGCCATGCAGGTAATTTCAACGTGGTCATCACCGACGTGACCGCCGGCGAAGGCGTCCTGGCCATCATGGGTCCGAATGCGCGCGCGCTGCTGGAAAAAGTCTCACCCAACGATTTCACGAACGCGACCAATCCGTTCGGCACAGCACAGGAGATCGAGATTGGCATGGGCCTCGCCCGCGCTCACCGTGTCACCTATGTAGGCGAGCTTGGATGGGAGATCTATGTCTCTTCGGATATGGCGGGCCACGTCTTCGAAACCCTGCATGACGCCGGGCAGGACATGGGTCTGAAGCTCTGTGGTATGCACATGATGGACAGCTGTCGGATCGAAAAGGGCTTTCGCCATTTTGGTCACGATATTACCTGCGAAGATCACGTTGTCGACGCTGGCCTGGGCTTTGCTGTCAAAGTGGACAAAGGCAGCGATTTCATTGGGCGCGAGGCCGTGATCGCACGGAAAGAGAGCGGCCCCAAAAATCGTCTGGTGCAGTTCCGCCTGACGGAATCCGAACCGCTGTTGTTCCACAATGAACCGATTGTCCGCGACGGTGAGTATGTCGGCTATCTAAGTTCCGGCAACTATGGCCACACTCTCGGTGGTGCTATTGGTTTAGGCTATGTGCCCTGCGAAGGAGAGAAAGCCGCGGAAGTCCTGGCTTCGAGCTACGAGATCGACGTTTGTGGCGTGAAGGTCAAAGCCGAAGCGTCGCTGAAGCCGATGTATGATCCAAAATCAGAACGGGTTAAGGTCTAAATCAGAGGGTAGAGGGCTCTGCCCCCGCTACCCGTTTCGGGTGCCCCCATCGGGATATTTAGAGCCAGATGGAGCAGGGGATTCTCTCTTCATCTGGCTAAAAATATCCCGGAGCGCGAGGCAGAGCCTCGCATTTCCGTTTTAAAGCCTTGATGCGGTCGGACAACTCATCAAAAACTGTTATGTGACACATCACTGTTTTCAGAGTTTCCAAACACTTTGGTTCTGCCGTAAACGGAACCGGTATCAACCGGAGACCTGACGTGGCCGACACGCCTTTACCATCTCAGAGCACGGACACGCCGAAAGGTCTTGCGCTGGCTGTCACAGCCTATGTCCTGTGGGGCTTTCTGCCACTATACATGAAAGCGCTGGATCATTTGGGACCGATCGAGGTTGTGGCGCATCGTATTATCTGGTCAGTGCCCGTGGCCGGGCTTTTGCTGGTCGTATTGGGCCGGACCCGAGATCTGAAGGCCGCTTTGGGCAATCCGAAAATGCTGGGCATGGCTGCTGTGACAGCTGCGCTTATATCCGTGAACTGGGCGATTTACGTCTGGGCCATCTCCACGGGTCACGCACTGGATGCAGCGCTGGGATATTACATCAACCCTCTGTTCAGTATCGCGCTGGGGGCGATCTTGTTAAGGGAGCCCCTGACGCGGACGCAACTGTTCGCGGTCGGGTTAGCCGCACTAGGTGTGGTGGTACTTGTGGTGGAGGCCGGCCGGTTGCCTTGGGCGGCTCTTGGACTGATGGTCAGTTGGGGGTTCTATGCGTTTTTCAAACGTTCGCTGCCAATTGGACCCAATCAGGGCTTTCTGCTTGAGGTCCTGATCCTTTTGATCCCAGCCCTCGTCTATGTCACCTTTCTGGGTGTGCAGGGCACGGGGCACTTCGGTGTGGGGATGTCAGATACCCTATTGCTGTCCTGTGCCGGTGTTGTGACGGCTGTGCCGCTGCTGGTCTATGCGAACGGTGCCAAACTGGTGCGGCTGTCCACAATGGGTATCCTGCAATACATTGCGCCGACCATGATTTTCATTACGGCAATCACTTTGTTTGGCGAAAAGATCGACACCGGCCGGATGATCGCCTTCCCTCTGATCTGGGCGGCTTTGATTGTCTACTCGATCCCGATGATCCGGCAGGCGCGGGCTTAGGCCTGACGCAACAGCTGCGCTGCGGCTTCCGCCCAAAGGGCGTAGGCGCGTGGGCTGGGATGATAGCCGTCTGGGGCAGCAAGGGCAGGGTCGTCCGGCAGATCGAGTTTCAGATGCCTGACATGGGGGAGGGCAAACACAACCTGTTGCAGCGCCTGATCCAGCCTGGCAGCCTGACGGCCAAGGACCCACGCCAATGGATAAGGTAAAGCTGGGAACCTGTTCATCTGTGGAACGCCGGTGACGACAATGCGCCGTGCTTTCAGATCTTTGGAAAGAGCAGTGATGAGCTGTGTTTGGCGCTGTGCAAACTGCCGGGATGTTACGGCACGGGTCACATCATTGACGCCCAAAGCCGTGACAACCGCGTCGAATTCGCCTTGCATGCCTTTCAAGCGATCGAGCGTGTCCTGTGTCGTATGCCCCGTGGTCGCTTCCAATCGCCACTCAACCGAGTAATGCTTGGCCAGCTGGTCAACCAAGTGCCCGGACAGAGCCTGCGCTTGGGTTCCGGCCCCAACCCCCGCAGCCGAACTGTCGCCGCAGATGAGCAGCCGCAGGCGCGGGCCGCGGCCGGATCGGCCTGTTCGCGGACCCGTCGGTTCGGGCAACATCTGAGCGTTTCGGCGCACTGCAAGGCCCTGTGCCGCCAGAACCGGCAGCAAGGGAATGCGCAGGACCTGATCGGCTGCAATCAAGCCGCGCATGGTCAGCTTAAAGCATCTTTGAATTTGAGAAACCGCGCATCGGTCATCACGCGCGCCATCATCGCCTCTCGCAAGGCGCCGACCGTTTTATAGGGCCGCATGGCGACTTCGAAGGTTTGGATCAAGCCGTCGTCGTTCAGCGTGATCAGGTCCACGCCGATCCCGTCAAGATCGCCGACCTTGCACTGGAATTCCAGCGCCCAGTCTTTTCCTTCGCCCATGATGCGGCGATAGCGGAAGTCCGAGAAGACCTGCCCGACATGTCCCAGAACGGCTGCCACCGGCGTGCGACCTGTCCAGGTGCTGTAGTAGGTTGGCGGCAGGAACCGGACATCCTCGGCCAGCAGCGCGTGGATCAGGGCTTCATCGCCTTTAGCGACAACCTCTCGCATTCGGTCTATGGTCGGGTGCATGTCGTCTCCTCCTGTGCGGAAGGTCTCTGAACATCGCGCCACAGGCAAGGGCGACGTTGCGGGAGGGAGCGAGCTGCGATAGGCAGACCCGCATGAGCGAGACCTATGATCCCCCTAGAACCCCGCTGGATGTGTTGCATGAAGACGCCCAGTTGATTGTGGTGAACAAACCGTCTGGCCTGCTTTCGGTGCCAGGGCGTGGCCCGCATCTGGCGGATTGTCTTCTGACACGGGTGCAGGCGGCGTTTCCTCAGGCACTGCTGGTGCACCGGCTGGACCGGGATACATCCGGTGTCATGGTTTTTGCCCAAACGCCCCATGCACAGCGAAACCTGAGTATGCAGTTCGAACAGCGGCAGACGCGCAAAACCTACATTGCTTGTGTCTGGGGGCGGCTGGAACCCAAGACCGGCACAGTTGACCTACCTTTGATTGTGGACTGGCCCAACCGGCCCAGACAAATGGTCTGCCACGACACAGGAAAGCCCGCGATCACCGATTGGCGTTTTGTGAAATATGAAGGCGACACAACGCGCGTGCGCCTGTTTCCCAAGACAGGCCGGTCCCATCAATTGCGCGTTCACATGCAGGCGTTGGGTCATCCGATTCTGGGCGACCCATTTTACGCAACCGGTGCGGCGGCGGATTTCCCCAGGTTGATGCTGCATTCGGAAGAACTGCGTCTGAAACACCCAGAAGGCGGCGTTTCGATGAAATTCCGTGCTCGGGTGGAGTTCTGAGGAAATCGCGTCGGGATTGGCGGCTAATTGCCGATCTCACCCGATTGTTGCTTGAGCCCCAGCGCCTTGGCCGTGATATACAGAGAAAAACCAAACTCACCCGACAAACGGGTGTCGGAGCAGAAGGTGATATTATGACGATTTCCAAGTTTATTCTGGCCACGGGGCTGAGTTCAGCCCTTGTTTTGTCGGCTTGCACGGATCCGGGCACGTTGTCGGTGCAGGGCGACCCGAACCAGAACGCTAAACAGGGTGCCGTTTTGGGCGGTCTTGTTGGAGCTGGCGTCGGGGCGATCGCTAACAACTCGAATCCCGGCCTTGGGGCGCTGGCGGGGGCTGCAATTGGCGCAGCCGGTGGTGGCCTGATCGGCAACCAATTGGACAAACAGGCGGCTGAGCTGCGTCAGCAATTGGCAAATGACGGGATCACCATCGTGAATGCGGGCGATCGTCTGATTGTAACGGTCCCCAATGATATTACCTTTGACACCGACAGCTCGACCGTGCGCCCAGCGCTGCGATCCGATTTGGTGAAAGTGGGTCAGAACCTAGTCAATTACCCGAACTCGAACGTGCAGATCATTGGTCACACGGACAGCGACGGGGACGCGACCTATAATCTGGGCTTGTCTCAGCGTCGCGCCAATGCAGTTGCGGATGTCCTGCAGGCCAATGGTGTCAGCTATAATCGCATCACAACAATTGGTCAGGGCGAAAACAATCCCGTCGCCTCGAACCTGACACCAGAGGGCAAGGCGCAGAACCGTCGGGTCGAGATCGTTGTCGTACCCAGCGGAAACACGTAACGCAGATTAAGTTTGATGCACGGGGTCGCCATCGGCGGCCCCGTTTACGCATTGACTGCGCGTCAAATGGGGTTTGGAACAGGTCAAACTCAGGCTAGGTTCCCGAAAACACAGAAACGGAGTTGTACCAGATGCCTCAACCCACCCTCGTTGGCCTGTCCGGATCCCTTCGTCAGGAGGCGACCAACCGCAAGCTTTTGCGTGAAGCGGCCCGCTTGTTTGATCCGGCCCACTTTGTCGAAGCAGACCTGAACTTGCCGCTTTATGACGGAGATCTGGAAGAGGGCGAGGGGATTCCGGCAGCGGTACAGTCTCTGGCAGATCAAATCGCCCAGGCTGATGCGGTTGTTATCTCGACGCCGGAATACAATAAGGGACCGTCGGGTGTTCTGAAGAACGCGCTGGACTGGGTCAGCCGGACTCAGGGCAATCCTTGGGCCGACAAACCGGTGGCGGTTATGTCGGCGGCAGCAGGTCGCGCAGGGGGTGAGCGGGCGCAGATGATCCTGCGCGCGTTTATGGTGCCCTTTCAGCCGCGCATTCTGCAGGGGCCTGAAATTCATCTGGCAGACACCTCGAACGAGTTCGACGAACACGGCAAACTGGTCTCTGACCGGTATGAAAAGTCATTGCATAAACTGATGCAGAAACTTCGGGCCGAGGCCGGTTTCTGAAACAGGGCCAAAAGTATGAAAGAAGAGCGTCAGACGGATATCATGGACCCCGCCCGCGCCGCTGCATTTCAAGCTGCGCTGGGTTCCGAGCCGACGATTGCCGGTGGTTCAGCCTTGCCGCCCTTCTTCCATCAGCTCTATTTCTGGTCACCGCAACCGCCTGCCGCGTTGGGGCGGGATGGGCATCCCAAGGTTGGTGGTCTGATCCCGGATATGGGATTGCCGCGCAGAATGTGGGCCGGAGGGCGGTTGGAGTTTCATGTGCCTTTGGTCGCGGGAATCGACGCGGACAAGAAATCGGTTCTGGAGAGTCAAAACTCCAAAGTGGGGCGGTCCGGCCCGTTGGGTTTTGTCACCTTGCGACACGAGATCTGGCAGGAGGGGCAGCTGTGCCTGACCGAATGGCAGGACCTGGTCTATCGTGAGGATCCCGTGCCGGACGCAACAAGTTCGCAGCCACCGGTCGCGCGGGGGGATGAAACGGATCTGCGCGAGGTTAGGTTCGATTCAACTCTGTTGTTTCGATACTCGGCACTGACCTTCAACGGTCATCGCATCCACTATGATCTGGACTATGCGCGGGATGTGGAAGGATATGACGGGCTGGTCGTGCATGGACCACTATTGGCGCAACTTCTCATGCTGTTTGCGGTTGATCTGAACGGTCCGCTTACGTCTTTCTATTTCCGTGCCACCTCACCGCTTATGCACTTCGAGACCGCCCAGTTGTGCCGCAACGGAGAGAACATGTGGGTACGTGGTCCCGATGGTCGACAGTGTATGCAAGCTGTTGCCACGTCACAGTGAAGCGTCGGGTCGGAAATCATCGGGAATAGAATCCCGGCCTTCCAGCATCAGCTCAGCCATAACCTCGGCTATTTTGGGTGCCATGCCAAACCCGATCTTGAACCCGCCATTTGCGATGAACTGCCCTTGATGCAATGGATGCGCCCCCAACATTGGCGCGCGGCTTTTGCTGCGCGGGCGGGCACCTGCCCAGCGTTCCATTACCTCGGCCCCATGCAACAGAGGCAGGGCGCGTGTGGCGCGGTCGATCACATCGTCCAGGGCGCTGTCCGTGCTGGTCGGGTCGTCATACTCCCGTTCCGAGGTTGACCCGATTGCCAGTGTCCCGTCCGCATGGGGTACGATGTGTATCGCGTCGGCAAAGAGCTGTGGAACCTCGCCGGCATCGAAGCGCAGCAGGGCGGCTTGCCCTTTGACGCCGCTTCCAACGGTCTTTCCGTACACGTCATTCAGTTCCTGTAGACCCGCCAGGCCCGTGGCGTGGACAACCTGCCCTAGGTCATCGGCTTCGCTGATCACGTGGATGCCCATAACTTCAAGGGCCGCAACAAGCGCGGCGCAGGCTCGTCGGGGATGCATCCGCGCCGTCAGAGTATCCCGGATGACAAATCCGGTGGGGCTGGGCGGGCACCATGCACCAGCCTGCGCGGCGCTGATCACGCGCCATTCGGCCAACCCCTGCCAAAGTTCATCCGCCGTGCCCTCACGCTGGCGCGCCAGGTCCAGGCTGCGGGTATCCGCGATGGGCTGAAGGCGACCCAGACAACCATAGCCGGGGGAAACGCCGCCGGTTTCTTCGACCTGCCGCCAGAAAGACTCGGCCATGATCAGGCTTTCGAACTGAAAGGCTTTCTTGGCGTTCCAGTTTT
Source organism: Ruegeria sp. CDSA079 (assembly GCF_059612245.1). Lineage (NCBI taxonomy): Bacteria > Pseudomonadati > Pseudomonadota > Alphaproteobacteria > Rhodobacterales > Roseobacteraceae > Ruegeria > Ruegeria sp. CDSA079. The sequence continues at coordinate 35,588 of NZ_JBXWQF010000013.1, forward strand.
CAGGGACATGCGGGGCCAACGCGCCGACCAGACCGCCGCTGGAGCCGGTTCCCGGCCCGAACGGATCGATAACCTGCACTTTTGCGCCGCGCCGGGCACAGGCCCAGGCAATGGACAGGCCAAAAACTCCTGCACCGCGAACCGTCACGTCGACCATTGCCAATTTCCTATTCCTTGTTCAGTGTCGCGCCGTTTAGCTACAGGATTCCCAGATGGCAGACCAGCGTGCCAAATTGACGTGGACCGAGGATCAGATACCGGTCTCGGATCGTTTCGACGATCCCTATTATTCGTTGCAGAACGGGCTGGAAGAGACACGCCATGTGTTTCTGGCGGGCAACGATTTACCCGCGCGCTTCACGCCCGGATTTCACATTGCCGAACTGGGTTTTGGCACCGGCCTGAATATGCTGACCGTTTGGTCTGAATGGGAAAAATCAGGCCAAACCGGACCCTTGCGGTTTACCAGTTTCGAAGCATTTCCCATGGCTGCGGAAGACATGCGGCATGCGCTTGCAGCCTTCCCCGAATTGCATCCCTGGAGCAGCCGTTTTCTGTCGCATTGGACGGGCCGCGAATGTAAGCTTGAAACCCTCCAGTTTGAGGTGATCATCGGAGATGCGCGCGCGACCCTACCGAATTGGGCTGCGGCGGCGGATGCTTGGTTCCTCGACGGGTTTTCGCCTGCCAAGAACCCTGAATTGTGGGGCGCAGACCTGATGCAGGAGGTGGCAATCCACACCGTCACAGGGGGTACGGCAGCCACCTATACGGCCGCAGGCTTTGTGCGGCGGGGGCTGGAGGATGCCGGTTTCAACGTTACCCGTACGCCCGGTTATGGCCGTAAGCGGCATATGACACGGGCGCACAAAGCATGACACAGAAAAACCATGTAGGCGCGGGCATCACATTGATGGTGGGCGCAACAATTGTCTTTGCGTTGCAGGACGGACTCTCTCGTCACTTGGCCGGGACCTACAACACCTACATGGTGGTTATGATCCGTTATTGGTTTTTTGCCGCGTTTGTCATCGCACTGGCCGCGCGCTCGCCGGGCGGGTTGAGGGCGGCCATGCAGACAAATCAGTTGGGTCTGCAGATCACCCGGGGTGTGCTGCTGGCCGCCGAGATTTGCGTCGCGGTCTTTAGCTTCACCATACTTGGGTTGATCGATAGTATGGCCATCTTCATCTGCTATCCGCTGCTTGTCGCAGCACTCAGCGGGCCCGTTCTGGGTGAACAGGTCGGATGGCGGCGGTGGAGCGCGATCGCGGTGGGCTGCATCGGCGTTCTGATCATCTTACAGCCGGGTGTCGGCGTTTTTGATCCATGGGCGATCATTCCCCTGATTTCGGCTCTGATGTTTGCGATCTACGCTTTGTTGACACGTTATGTCGCCCATGAGGACAGCGCAGCCACCAGCTTTTTCTGGACTGGCGTCGCAGGCGCAGTCGCAATTACCCTAGTCGGTATGTGGTTCTGGGAGCCGATGGCTTCCGACGATTGGCTGTGGATGGGGCTGCTTTGTGTCAGCGGAGTTTCCGGGCACTGGTTGCTGATCAAATGTTACGAGATGGCTGAGGCCAGCGCGGTGCAGCCCTTTGCCTATTTCCATCTGGTCTGGAGTGCGATTCTGGGGATCTCGGTCTTTGGGGAAACGCTGCGCCCAGAAGTTGTTGCGGGCGCAGCGATTGTTGTGGCCGCAGGGTTGTTCACCCTATGGCGCGAACGCCGCCAGCGATGATCCGACCAGTTCTTGTGAGAACGGGATCGGAAGCGGGGGCTGCCCCAAGCGGGCCCGGTAGACTGGCAGGCTTTCGGTCACGCGCATCACGTAGTTGCGGGTTTCAGTGAACGGAATCGTCTCGATCCAGTCGACGATATCAATCTCACCCGCGCGGGGGTCGCCAAAACGCTGCATCCACGAGATCGGGCGCCTTGGTCCTGCGTTATACCCGGCGGCCATCATTACCACGTTCCCGTTGAAATCGGCCGCCAATCCTGAAAGGTAATTGGCCCCCAGTTTGGCGTTGTACTGCCAATCCGTGGTCAATCGTCCTGTCTGGTGACCACTAAGGAGGCCCAGCTCACCCGCTACCAGCTTGGCCGTCGCGGGCATCACCTGCATCAGACCACGCGCACCCGCACCGCTGACAACCACCGGATCAAACTCGCTTTCACGTCGCGCAATGGCCAGCGTCATTTCCTTTGCCATCGGCAAACGAATATCGGCCACCGGATGCACCGGGTAATAAGCTGCGGGCAACACGGTGCCCGTAGTTGCCGCCCGCTTGGCGATCATCACGGCCAGATGCGGTTGTTTCAACTCGATGACCAGATCACCAAGTTGATTGGCTTGCACCTGATCAAGACTTTCGACCAGATGGGTCAAGAACCTCTCGGACAGGTTGGCCTCTCCGGCTTTCAGCAGCAACAGCCCCGCTTCCAGAACGCTGGAATCGGCGAACTCTGCCTGTCGCCAATGCGGTGCGCGCCGCGGATTGGCCAGCTCTGCATCAAACGGCCTCCCAATCCGTTCCGCAGCCAACAAGCCGTAGAATGAGGTTTGATAGTCGGCCCCCTTAGCATAGGCGTCGTAAGCTTTGTCTGCGTCGCCCATCGCTGCATAAGCCCGCCCAAGCCAGTAACCGCCACGCCCTTTTGAGATTGGCGATTTGACCGCGTCAGAGAAACTCTGGAAATGTCGCACAGCCGTGGCCGGATCATTCAGCTTGCGCAATGCCAGAAACCCCGCCAGCCACTCCAAATCTGCATAGCCATAGCCCATTTCGGGTGTCATGTGGTGATTGGCGGCCACGTCGTAAGCCCGTGCCGATCGTCCCGATCGCATCTCAAGCCGTGCCAGGCGACGGCGTCCTTCGGCCCATTTGTCAGGTTCGCCCAAGGCATCCGGGCCGGTCGATCGTGCCAGCATCAGGTCAACGGCGCTGTCATCCAGTTCCTTCTTGTCCCGCCAGACAAAACGGTCAAAGGCAAGCCCGGGCGCATCCGCCAAGGATTTCGGAACTGCCGCCACTTTGCCGTCCACGCCGGGCTGGCGTTTCTGTAACGCGATCCGTGCCTCGGCCAGCTTGCGCTGGTCTGCACTGACCAGAGACAACATCTGTCCGGCGCTGACCAGATGACCATCCCATAGCATCCGGTCCAGCCGTGCCGCGTGATGCGGTTTCAACAGCTTTGCGAAGTTTTCCAGATACGTCTTCTGCAACCCTGAACCCATCGGCATGGTCCGCCACGCGGTGACGATATCCGCTTCGGCGTCTCCGATACGTCCCTTTGCTTTCAGAGCGATTGCATAATTCAACGCCCCTTCAGCAGTCTGAGGGGGCATTTCGGCATAGAATTTCAGAACCCTGTCAGGATCGGCGCCGGTAAAGGCCGGCTCGCTTTTGCGGCGCAACCATGCCAGACCGGGCCAGTCGGGGCGGCGTTCGAGAAACACCAGTACATCGCCCGAGCTGCCGAACCCTTCGCGCAGCCAGTGCCAAACGATGATATCGCGCGATACAGATCCGCGTTGGCCAGATACGCGCAGTGCGGCGTTCCAGTCGCCCTTACGCATTTCATAAAGCCCGGCACGCAAATCACCTGCGGCATCCGCCCGCGCAAGCTGCGGTGCCGTTACTGAGTACAGAATCGCGGCAATCAACAATGCCAGAAAGCGTGTCATCCCTTGCATTTCCCAACCAACCGAGGATAGAGCCTGTGAAGATAAACCCTGCGTCGCCGGGATCAACTCACAAAGCTGGAAACGTGAGGGACCGAGGCGCAAAAACCGCAAAATGCACCTTAAAGGAGCGTGTCATGTTCAAAGGCTCAATGCCAGCCCTCGTCACCCCGTTCAACAACGGCGAGTTGGACCTGAAGACGCTCAAACATCTTGTGGATTGGCAGATTGCAGAAGGCTCGACCGGGCTGGTGCCGGTGGGTACCACAGGCGAAAGCCCCACGCTCAGCCATGACGAGCATGAAACGGTGATCGAACAGGTCGTGAAAACTGCCGCAGGCCGCGTGCCGGTCATCGCCGGTGCCGGTTCGAACAATACGGTCGAAGCTATTCGGTTCGTGCAGTTCGCCCAAAAGGTCGGCGCGGACGCAGCGCTGGTCGTTACCCCCTATTACAACAAGCCGACCCAAAACGGCCTGATTGCCCATTTCCAGGCCCTGCACGAAGCTGCGGATATTCCGATCATCATCTACAACATCCCCGGACGGTCCGTTGTCGACATGACACCGGCCACTATGGGTGAGCTGTCAAAGCTGCCGCGCATTGTTGGTGTCAAAGATGCAACGGGTGATCTGGCCCGCGTCAGCCAGCAACGCGCGACCTGTGGCGCAGATTTCTGCCAGCTGTCCGGTGAAGACGCGACCGCGCTTGGTTTCAATGCCCATGGCGGTGTTGGCTGTATCTCGGTCACTGCAAACGTCGCTCCCAAGCTCTGCGCCGAGTTTCAACAGGCCACACTGGCCGGAGACTATGCAAAAGCGCTGGACTATCAGGACAAGTTGATGCCGCTGCACGAAGCCATCTTCATCGAACCGGGTCTTGTCGGCGCCAAATACGCGCTCAGCAAACTGGACCTCTGCGGCACCGAGGTCCGTTCACCGTTGACCGAGCTTGAGGACAGCACTAAGGCCGCAATTGAGGCTGCAATGGCCCATGCTGACCTGATCTGACACGTTTTTCAGAATACAACAAAGGGCGGCCTCAAATCCTGAGCGCCGCCCTTTTCATTTCGGATCCAGACCTCATCTGGCTAAAAATATCTCGGGGGAGTCGCGGCTTGCCGCGGCGGGGGCAGAGCCCCCTCAGCGTTTACCGTAGTAAAGCCCAACGACATGTTCAGCCTGTGCAAAGAACAACCAGCGCGACGTTGCCACGCCCGCCAGATGCGAGGCCACGGCCAGCAATGCGAAGAGGTGATTGAATGGTAAAACCAGCAGTATAACCGGCAGCACAAAGGCCAGAACAAACGAGAGGACACGCAGTTTCTCTGCGTGTTTGCGACCGACCACGTGAACAAATTCCCGCAGCAGATAGTTGGTGCCGGTATGCGGTGGTTCAAAGGCGCGGACAGACCCGCGCACGCCAAGCCCGGTTGCGGTGCCCAGATCGGTTCCAGAGGAGGCAAACGCCTGATCCCCTTTACGCCAATACAGCATCTGGACAAGCGCCGCGATCAACAGCAGCGGAATAGCAACGCTAGTTTGACCGGCCAGCAATGCACCACCCGCCAAGCTGAAGCTAAGGAACATCGCCGGGGTCAGGTTCATGTTCCAGCGCGGGATGGTTTTGAGCTGCGTGTAGATCATTGATGTGGTGAACACGGTTGCCAGCGAGAACAGCGCGCCTATCCAGCCCAGCAGGCTCCAATTCTGATCCAGAAACACCAGACCAATCGCGTAGAGCCCCATGATGATCAGCGCCAGAACAGCGCACCAGCCTTCGCGGCTGAGCCAGCTGGTCTTCCATTGGATAAAGGCTTTCCAGGCGCGCTCCGGGTGCCCCAGGTGGAACGTGGACGCCATCAGCCCGCCGACTGCCAACGCGTAGGCGATGGCAAAGAAGGCAAAGGCCATCCAGCCCGAGACAGCCGGAAACCCAAGGCCAAGAAAGACCAACAGGCCAAAACCCAGCCCGGACAAAGTGGTGAAGATAATGACTGAGGGTGCGGGATGCATCAGAGTTTCTCCAACGTCTTGTCGAGCCAGCTGAGGAAGCCCTTGGGTTCTTCAGCAACAGGTGCCAGAAGGGGGGCCAAAATGTCGATCTGGTCCTCCACAGTGTCCTTGGGGCGCGGCGGCAGGTATTTGTTGACAGGTTTGGTGCCCATTTCGGGCATCAGATCCACACCGCCCCGATCTGCAACCAGCTTGCTGACATCGCTGTCAGGATCGCCCAGATCGCCAAAGTGCCGGGCACCTGCGGGGCAGGTGCGTACACACGAGGGGACACGATCCACCTCTGGCAGGTTTTCGTTATAGATTCGGTCAACGCAGAGCGTACATTTTTTCATGACGCCTTCGGCCTGATCCAGTTCGCGCGCGCCATAAGGGCACGACCAAGCACAGAGGCCGCAACCGATGCAGTCGCTTTCGTTAACCAGAACGATGCCATCTTCCACACGTTTATAGCTGGCGCCGGTCGGGCAGACGGTGACGCAGGGCGCGTCTTCACAATGCAGGCAGGATTTGGGGAAGTGGATCAGCTGAGCATGACCTTCGGCGGGCTGCACTTCGTAGGAATGCACCCGGTTCAGGAACGTGCCCGACGGGTTACCGCCGTAAGCGTCCTGATCTGAAAGGGGCGCGCCGTAGTTTTCAGTGCTCCAGCCTTTGCACGAGATCACGCAGGCGTGGCAGCCTACGCAGGTGTCCAGGTCGATGACCAGACCCATCTTGCGCTCGGTGGATTGAGGTAGCTGGGTCATGTCATTGAACCTCTGCTTGCAATGCGGGGGAGGGGGCCAGCCCCCTCTTGAGCCTTTGGCTCAATTCACCCCCGAGATATTTTTGGCCAGATGAAGTGCGGATCCGGGTCATTTGCCCACCTTCCATGCCAGGTCCTGTGGCCCAGTCCCAACCGGGGACTTGATCGCAGGGAACTCGGGCTGACTTTCCGCATCCGAAGGAGGCGCGGCTTTCTCGATCTTGACCTTAAGGTCGAACCACGCGGCCTGGCCCGTGATCGGGTCAGAGTTTGCCCATCGCAGGCCGTCGCCTTTGGCGGGCAGAAGCTCGTGTATCAGGTGGTTGAGAAGAAAGCCTTTTGTGGCCTCGGGTGCATCTTCTTTAAGGGCCCAGGCACCTTTGCGTTTACCGATGGCGTTCCAGGTCCATACGGTGTTGTCGTTCAGTGCAGCCATTTCCATGACAGGCACCGTGATTTCACCGTGGGGCGAGGTCACCTTGGCCCAGTCACCATCTTGCAATCCATGTTCACGCATCAGTTTTGTCGGCACATAAAGCGGGTTGCGCCCGTGCAGTTGACGCAGCCATGCGTTCTGGGTGCCCCAGCTGTGATACATCGCCATAGGGCGCTGTGTCAGGGCGTTCACAGTGAAGCCTTCATTGCCGGTCTGGTCGGTTTCGTACCAGATCGGCATCGGGTCCATTGTTTCTTTGATGCGCGCGCGCAGATGTTCGGGCGGTTGGCGTTCGCCATGGCCTTCGGCGGCCAGCTGAAACTTACGCATCGGCTCGGAATAGAGTTGGAACAAGTAGGGTTGCGGGCTGTCGTAGATGCCCATGCCAACCGCCCAGTCTTGGTAAGCGGTGTTCCACGGTTTGTAGTAATCCGCACCTTCGGGGATATGGGCCACGTAGAAGCCGCCGTTTTCAATATAGCGGTTCAACTGGTCGGGATTGACTTCGCCCCGGCCCTTCTTGTCGCCATTCTCGCCCCGGAATCCGGCAAGGGGGCCGATGCCCGGCTTGCGTTCGTGGTTAACGATGTAATCGGCATAGTCGACCCATTTGGCGCTGCCGTCCTCGTTGGTGAAGCCCGGCAGTCCCATTCGGTTCGCCAGATCGATCAGCACGGACTGAAATCCGCGCACTTCACGATCGGGCTCAATCACTGGCCAGCGGATCGCGTCCGCGGCGGCGTCTGCTTCGCAGATCGGGCGGTCGAGCAGCGAGATGCAATCGTGACGTTCCAGATAGGTGGTATCCGGTAGGATCAGGTCGGCATAGGCGACCATTTCCGAGGAATAGGCATCTGAATAGATGATGCGCGGGATCACGTAATCGCCGTTCTCATCCTTATCCGTCAGCATCTCCATGACACCCTTGGTGTTCATGGTCGAGTTCCAGGACATGTTGGCCATGTACATGAAAAGCGTATCGATCTTGTAGGGATCGCCTGCATGGGCGTTAGAGATCACCATATGCATCAGCCCATGGCTGGACATCGGGTTTTCCCAGGTAAACGCCTTGTCGATTCGTGCGGGGCTGCCGTCTTCTTTCAGCGCAAGATGTTCGGGGCCCTGTACAAAGCCCAGATGCGGGCCGTCCAGCGGTGAATTTGGGGTCACCTTGCAGTGCGGGGTTGGGTGGGCCTCGACCGGTTTGGGGTAGGGCGGCTTGAAGCGGAAGCCGCCCGGAACCTCGACTGTGCCCAGCAGGATTTGCAGAACGTGCAGCGCGCGGCAGGTCTGGAAGCCGTTGGCATGGGCCGAGACACCGCGCATCGAATGCATCGCCACGGGGCGGCCGATCATTTTGCTGTGTTTTTCTCCGCGGAAATCGGTCCATTCACGGTCCAGCTCGAATGCTTCGTCAAAGGCCACGCGCGCCAGCTCACCCGCGATGGCACGAATGCGCTGGGCGGGGATGCCGCACTGTTCGGCAATGTTTTCGGGCGCGTATTCGTCGCTCAGGTACCGTTCGGCCATCAGGTGGAAGACCGGGCGGTGGGTGACGCCGCCTTTTTCGTAAGTGGCCGACAAGTCCGGGCGAACACCGGGCTTGTCGAAGGCAGTCAATTCACCGGTGGCGCGATCTATGACCAGTGGTTTGCCGTCTTTGTCCCGCAAGAACAAGCCCTTGGTCGGACCTTCGGAGGCGTCGATCAGAACCGGTGCGTTGGTGTAGCGGCTGAGGTAGTCGAGATCGATCTTGCCCGCCTTCATCAGCACGTGGATCATCGACAGGATGAACAGCCCATCAGTGCCCGGCGTAATGCCGACCCAGTCATCGGCCACGGCGTTATAGCCCGAGCGGATCGGGTTGACGCCGATCACACGCGCGCCACGCGCCTTGATCTTGCCGATGCCCATCTTGATCGGGTTGGAGTCGTGGTCTTCGGCCACGCCGAACAGCATGAACAGCTTGGTGTGGTCCCAATCGGGCTGGCCGAACTCCCAGAACGCGCCGCCCATCGTATAGATGCCGCCCGCTGCCATATTGACGGAACAAAAGCCGCCATGCGCAGCATAGTTACAGGTACCGAAGTTTTGCGCCCAGAAGCTGGTGAAGCTTTGACTTTGGTCGCGCCCAGTGAAAAAGGCCAGCTTTTCTGGGTTGTCTTCACGGATCGGCTTCAGCCAGCTGACGGCAAGCTCCAGCGCTTCATCCCAGCTGATTTCCTCAAACTCCCCCGAGCCGCGCGGGCCAACGCGTTTCAGCGGCGCGCGCAGGCGTGACGGAGCGTTGACCTGCATGATCCCGGCGGATCCTTTGGCGCAAAGGACACCTTTGTTGACCGGGTGATCGCGGTTGCCTTCGATATAGGCAACCTTGCCATCTTTCATATGCACGTTGATGCCACAGCGGCAGGCGCACATATAGCACGTGGTATTGCGAACCTCGTCCGAGACTTTCGGAGACGTATCAAGGATCGGCTGCTGATGGGTCATTGGCGGGTCCTGTCGGTTGTTTCGGGAGGAATGTGTCAGTTTCTTCCCGATATGAGAACACTGTTCGGAAAAACGGTGTGAATAAGTGAATTATGTACTGCCGGCTTGCAGTGCAGTCACGGCGATCATTTGGGTTACATCTTCGGCGCTGCAGCCGCGCGACAGGTCATTGGCCGGCTGTGCCAGCCCTTGAAGCACCGGGCCAATTGCGGAGTATCCGCCCAGCCTCTGGGTGATCTTGTAGCCGATGTTGCCCGCATCAAGATTTGGGAAGATCATCACGTTGGCCTGACCGGCAACGGATGATCTGGGAGATTTGCGTTCGCCGACCGAGGGAACAAAAGCCGCGTCAAACTGCAGTTCTCCGTCGACTGACAGATCAGGTGCGGTCTGGCGCAAAGATTCCGTGGCCTCGATCACCTTGTCCACGTCCGGGTGCTTGGCGCTGCCTTTGGTCGAAAAGCTCAGCATCGCGATCTTGGGGTCGATCTGCAGAAGACTTTTGGCCGAGGCAGCCGAGGCGATGGCGATTTTGCTCAACTCAGAGGCAGTCGGATTGATGACCAAACCGCAGTCTGAATACAGCATCGCCCGTGCGCCGGATTGCGCGTTCTCAGGCGGGTACATCAGGAAAAAGGACGACACCATCCCGGCATCTGGGGCCATTCCGATGACCTGAATGGCCGCGCGAACAATATCGCCGGTTGTGTGCACCGCGCCGCCGACCGTTCCGGTGGCGCGCCCGCTGCGCACCAGCATGGCGGCATAGACCGGTGTCGTTTCAACGGCCGCGCGGGCCTTGGCCTGATCAACACCCTTGTGTTGACGCAACTCAAAGAATGTCTGGGCAAACTCCTCGGTCAGTTCCGAGGTCACGGGGTCATGCACCGCAACGCCCTGTGAAGGAGCAGCACCGTGATCCTTCAGGGCAGCTTCGACTTCGGCTTGTGGTCCGACCAGAATAACATCGGCCAGATCGGCCTGATGGGCGGCCAGCGCCCCCGCAACAACGCGGGGATCACTGCCTTCGCATAGTGAAATCACAGGGCGGGTGGCCGGAGCGTTCTGCCGCAACAGCTCAATAGGTGTCAGGGTCATTCGCTCCGGCCTCGTCCTGTAATTATACGGCTTGCTCGCGCATATCGTCAGCCGAAACGCCTGCGACTGCGACGGGCTTCTTCATCGCATCACGGCGGAAGGGTTCACCCAGTTCCTGGTTGATCAGGGCCTCGATCAGGGTGGTGATGCCGTTCTTCTGATCTTCGATCGCCTGGTTCAGGGCTGCGGTCAGTTCGTCCTGCGTGCGGGCAACAACACCTTTCAGACCGCAGGCTTGTGCGATACCGGCATAAGACACCTGGGTGTCCAGCTCGGTGCCGACGAAGTTATCGTCGAACCACAGGGTCGAGTTCCGCTTTTCAGCACCCCACTGGTAGTTGCGGAAGACGATCTGGGTCACGGCAGGCCATTCCGAGCGGCCGATCGCAGTCAGTTCGTTCACTGCGATACCAAAGGCACCATCACCGGCAAAGCCGACAACCGGAACTTCGGGCTGGCCGATTTTTGCACCAACGATGGCAGGCAGACCGTAACCACAGGGGCCGAACAGGCCGGGGGCAAGGTATTTGCGGCCCTCTTCAAAGGCCGGATAGGCGTTGCCGATGGCGCAGTTGTTGCCGATATCGGACGAGATGATCGCCTCTTTCGGCAGCGCAGCCTGAATGGCACGCCATGCCATGCGCGGGCTCATCCAGTCGGGCTTGGCGTCGCGGGCGCGCTGGTTCCAGCTGGTGCCCGGATCGTCATCCTCGTGGGTCATCGAGGTCAGTTCCTGAGCCCAGGCGGATTTCTTCTGCGCGATACGGTCTTTACGCTCCTGACGGCCTTCGTCACCTGCGGTGCCGCTCAGCTGGTTCAGGATGCCGTTGGCCACCTTGGCCGCGTCGCCAACGATGCCGACGCTGACTGTCTTGGTCAGGCCGATACGGTCGGGGTTGATGTCGACCTGAATGATTTTCGCATCCGCAGGCCAGTAGTTGATGCCATAGCCCGGCAGGGTCGAGAACGGGTTCAGACGGGTGCCGAGGCACAGGACCACGTCAGCTTCGCTGATCAGCTCCATTCCGGCTTTCGAACCGTTATAGCCCAGGGGACCTGCAAACAGCGGGTGCGAGCCGGGGAAGGCGTCGTTGTGCTGGTAGCCAACGCAGACGGGTGCGTCCAGACGCTCGGCCAGCGCCTTGGAGGCGTCGATGCCGCCTTCGGACAGAACCACACCGGCACCGTTCAGGATGACCGGGTTCTTGGCGTTCGACAGCAATTCAGCGGCTTGGGTAACGGCGGCCTCGCCGCCCGAGGGGCGCTCGAATTCAACGATGGCGGGCAGGTCGACGTCGATCACCTGAGTCCACATATCGCGCGGGATGTTCAGCTGAGCCGGGGCGCTGGCGCGTTTGGCCTGCATGATCACGCGGTTCAGAACCTCGCAGACGCGGGACGGGTCGCGGACCTCTTCCTGATAGGCAACCATGTCTTCGAACAGCTTCATCTGCTCGACTTCCTGAAAACCACCCTGACCGATGGTCTTGTTGGCCGCCTGCGGAGTCACCAACAGCAACGGTGTATGGTTCCAGTAGGCGGTTTTGACAGCGGTCACGAAGTTGGTGATACCAGGGCCGTTCTGCGCGATCATCATCGACATCTTGCCGGTGGCGCGGGTGTAGCCATCGGCCATCATGCCGGCGCTGCCTTCATGGGCGCAGTCCCAGAACATGATTCCAGCTTTCGGGAAGAGGTCCGAGATCGGCATCATCGCCGAGCCAATGATACCGAACGCATGTTCGATCCCGTGCATCTGCAGAACCTTAACAAAGGCTTCTTCGGTCGTCATCTTCATGTGAGTGCTCTCCAAACAAGTGGGTGAAACCGGGCAAAGTGCCCGGGGTTTTGATACGGTTTTGGCGTATGGGTGCGCTTGGCGTTAGGGCCAAAACGAAACCCGAATTAGGTCCAGATATCGCCTAGGCGGTCCGAATGGCGTCCGCGATCAGATTCACACCTGGTGCAATGCGGTCGGTCGAGATTGAGGAGTAGCCGAGGCGATAAAAGTTCCGGGGTCTGTCTGGTCCAGAGAAAAACGGTGCGCCCGGTTCAATATGAACACCCTGATTCTGCAGCCTCAACGCAAGTTGGGTCGTGTCGACATGTTCCGGCGCCGACATCCACATTGACGAACCACCAATCACACCGCGCCCGGCCACGATCAGCCCGCTTTCTTCGATGGCTGAGTTCATTGCAGCGCGCCGCTCTTGTAAAGCCTTCGACATGCGCCGGATCTGCGCGTCGTAGTGGCCCAATGACAGAAAGTATGCGGCCGTGCGCTGAATGTGCCCAGGTGGGTGGCGCAGAACCAATGAACGAAGCGCACGTGCCTCGCGGATAAAGGGCTCGGAACCGACCATGTATCCAAGCCGCAATCCGGGGAACAGCGACTTGGAAAAACTGCCGACGTAGATCACGCGCCCATCCCGATCCATGGATTTGAGCGCCGGTGAAGGCGCACCCCGAAAAGCCATTTCAAATTCGTAGTCATCCTCGACAACCATCGCGTCCAGTTCGCGTGCTCGATCCAGCAACTGGTTCCGGCGTTCGATCGACATCGTTGCGGTCGTCGGGCTTTGATGGCTGGGCGTTGTAAAGATGACGTCAGCGTCGTCGGGGATCGTCTCGGGTGGAAGTCCGTTTTGATCGACACTCAGGGGCGTCACCGCGCAGTCCCAATGATTCAGCAAGCTCCGTAGCGCGTAATAACAGGGGTCTTCTATCACGGCGGAACGATTGTGGGTCAGCAAGATGCGCGATGCCAGCCAGAGCGCGTTCTGCGCGCCCAGCGTGATCAGAATTTCTTCGGGGCGGGCGGCAATGCCGCGTCTGGGTAGGGTGTGGCGGGCGATGAACTCGACCAGAAGTGGGTCATCCTGATCCACGTAATCACCGGTCAGCGAATCGAAGTCCTTGTGTCCCAAAGCTCGCACAGCGCACAAGCGCCAGTTGGCGTGATCAAACAAAGTCCGGTCTGCCTGACCGTAGATGAACGGATAGCGGTATTCGCGCCAGTCGCTGGGTTTCGGCAGAACGTAGCTGTCCAGAAAGCGACGTGCTAGCGCCTTGTCCCAGTCTACGGATTCTGTGCCGCGCTGGACGGGCGAGTATTTGGGCGGGACGGGCGCATTATGCGAAACGTAGTATCCAGATCGTCCCTTGGCAGTCAGGTAATCATTCGCCAGCAATTCGGTATAGGCCAACGTCACCGTGATCCGGCTGACACCCAGATGTGCGGCCAGTTTGCGCGACGATGGCAGCTTTTCCCCAACGTGAAAGCGACCAGACAGGATGCCTTCGGCGATCATCTGCTGGATCTGAGCCTGAAGCGTGCCTTGACCGTTGAGTTCAAGAAAGAATGTATCGACTGATATCCCCATGCCTGCTTATAGGGTGGACTTAAGGTGGGGGCAATCTGGACTTACATTGCGGTCACGAAATTTCACCTGGTGGGTTGACCGGGAAATCGGTTTAACCTAAATAACTATAAATCTAGTTTAATGGAGGCGACTCATGTGGGAAGCTGCTGCTGCCGGATTTTCTGCCATGGGATCTGAAGCCCGACTGAAAGTCCTCAAGACCCTGGTACGGGCTGGCGACGCCGGTTTGACCGTTGGCGAGATTCAAAACCGGACGGGTATCGCCCCGTCGACCTTGGCGCATCACCTGCGGTTTCTTGCGGCCGGTGGTGTTGTTGAGCAGGAAAAGATCGGGCGCACCACGATCAACCGGGCCTGTTACAACGAATTGAGAAACCTGGCGCAGTTCATTCTCAGCGAATGTTGCGCCGACGCGGTTGGAGAGGCTGCGAACGATGGCTGAATTAACACAAAATCCCAAGGTGACCGCCAAGAGCGTGCTGGAGCTGATCAAGACGCCTTGGGCATTGATCGTTGCAATTCTTGCGGCTGTGGCAATCCTGGACCCCGGTAACTTGCGTGAGGTGGTGACTTTCGCAGTCAAGGCCTTGGCGCATACCGGGCAATACATCCTGTTTGCCGTGCTGCTGCTGTCATACCTCAAGGCGACCGGAGCAGAAGTGATGGTGGCCCGCGCCTTTGAGGGGCGCGAGACCCGGATGATCTTTCTGGCTGCGCTGTTCGGTGGTCTCGCACCGTTCTGTTCTTGCGAGGTCATTCCCTTTATCGCAGGCCTTCTGGCGCTTGGCGCGCCGTTGTCGGCGGTCATGGCTTTCTGGCTCAGCTCGCCCTTGATCGACCCGCCGACACTCTTGATTACCGCCGGTGCGCTGGGATGGCCCTTTGCCATCGGTAAAGCCGTGGCGGCGGTTGCCCTTGGCCTGTTTGGCGGGTTCATGGTGCGACTGTTGATGCGCCAAGGCGCGTTTGCCCAACCTCTGCGCGAATACAAACCTGCCGGATGCTGCGGCTGTGGTCCGAAAATGGATGACAAGCCGGTCTGGAAATTCTGGCAAGAACCCGAGCGACGCGTTCGGTTCCGTTCAGAGTTCGTACACAACGGATTGTTCCTGCTGAAATGGCTGGCTCTGGCGTATGTGCTTGAAGCCTTGTTGGTCAACTATGTGCCTGCCGACCTGATCGCTGGCGTGGTTGGCGGAGATGGTGTGCTGCCCATCGTTGTTGCCGCCTTGGTGGGAATGCCGGCTTATCTGAACTCCTACGTGGCACCGCCGCTGCTGGCGGGGTTGATGGAGCAGGGAATGACAGCAGGCGCCGCCATGTCGTTCATGGTTGCTGGTGCTGTCAGCTCCATCCCGGCGATGGCCGCAGTTTGGTCGCTGGTCAAACCACGCGTGTTTGCCACCTACCTTGGCCTCGGAGTGGGTGGTGCGATTATCGCAGGCATCATCTTTCAGATGGTATGAACGCAAAAGCCGCCCGGTGTCAGCATCGGGCGGCTTTGTTAGATGGGTTCAACCAATCAGCTGTCTTCGCACAAGCGTGGCAGTTTGAACCGATACCGGGCTTCGCCACTTTCGACATACACGCGTTTCTCGATGCAAGCGGTTGTGCCCACGGTTTGTGAAATTTGGGATTCGGTCGAAGTGATCGACGTGGCAGATCCATCCGGCAGTCGAACCGAGGCAATTACGCCGTTCTTAAGATCTCCGTTTATCGCCGTGGCAGACAAAACCGGCACAGTCAGGAAGGCTTCGTGCGCGTGTTCCCCTTCGTCACCCAGCAGAAACAGGAACGTAACGATAACGATCATGACAACGCCGCCAGCCAAACCAAGACCCCAGGTTTTGAGAAAGGCATAAACAGAGACGGCACGGTGTGGGCCAAAAACAGCAGATAGAACGTTCAGCATGGCAAGTCCGTTAAAAAGCCCCAGCCGTTTTGGCCGGGGCTGATTATGCGTTATGGGCGAAGATCATCTTCGTCTTCGTCATCCGCCCCACCTTTGGGCAGATTGAAGAAGCTGTCAGCATCGATGATCGCTTCTTCTTTCTCTTCCTCAGGTTCGTCGGACAGTGAGAACGTTTCGAGCCCTTCAATCGCGGTTGGGATTTTTGGCGCAGCGTCCATTTCCAGCGACTGTTCGGTCGACACCAGTTTGCGACGTTCATCATCGCTCATCACACCGCCTTCAGCTGCTTTCTTGGCGGCTGCCTTCTGCACGATGGCGTCCAGCTCGGACTGTTTACACAAGCCCAGAGCGACCGGGTCGATCGGTTGCATGTTGGCGATGTTCCAGTGGGTGCGCTCGCGGATGGACTGGATGGTGGGTTTGGTGGTGCCCACCAGCTTGGCAATCTGACCATCGCTGAGTTCCGGGTGGAACTTGACCAGCCACAGGATCGAGTTCGGACGGTCCTGACGCTTGGACAGCGGTGTGTAACGCGGACCACGACGTTTTTCTTCGCCCGAAGCGGCCGGGTTGAACTTGAGCCTCAGCTTGTGAAGCGGGTTGTTCTGCGCCGCGTTGATCTCGTCCTGGGTCAGCTGGTTGTTGGCAATCGGGTCAAAACCCTTCACGCCAGCAGCCACATCGCCGTCAGCGATGCCTTGCACTTCCAATTCGTGCATCCCTACGAAATCCGCGATCTGCTTGAAGCTGATCGTGGTGTTGTCCACCAGCCATACGGCGGTTGCCTTGGCCATAAGCGGTTTTGCCATCAGCCCGTCTCCTATACATACATCTGTCCCGTCGCCGGAATTCGGCGGCCCCTTGGTCTTGAGGCAGGTTTCCGTTGTCGGGGAACTTGCGCCGTATATAGTCGCGCAAAGGCAAGAAGGGAAGAGGCGAATGCGCTGGGTCGTATTGTGGATTTTCAGCGCGGTTGCTGCGCTGGCCGACGGTGAAAAGGCCGGAGAATTCGATTACTATGTTCTGTCACTTAGCTGGTCGCCCAACTGGTGCGCCCGCGAAGGTGATGCGCGTGGGTCCGATCAGTGCGATGCGCGTCATGATCATGGCTGGATTCTGCATGGCCTTTGGCCACAATTCCATCAGGGATGGCCGTCCTATTGCAGAACGCCCGAAGCGCC
Source organism: Ruegeria sp. CDSA079 (assembly GCF_059612245.1). Taxonomy (NCBI): domain Bacteria; kingdom Pseudomonadati; phylum Pseudomonadota; class Alphaproteobacteria; order Rhodobacterales; family Roseobacteraceae; genus Ruegeria; species Ruegeria sp. CDSA079. Next base: position 52,542 of record NZ_JBXWQF010000013.1, read on the forward strand.
TCCGACCCGTCGTATGACACGCGAAATGGAAGATATTCAGGGCAGTGCGGGTCTGGCCTGGCATCAGTGGAAAAAACACGGCACCTGTTCCGGGCTGTCTGCACCCGACTATTTCGCCCTGTCCCGGCGCGCCTATGACGCGGTCAAGCGCCCGCAGGTGTTTCGCAAGCTGGACTCATCCGTCACATTACCCGCTACAGTGGTCGAAGAGGCGTTCCTGAAGGACAATCCCGGTTTGGAACGGGACATGATCACCGTCACATGCAAGCAGGGCTATATCGAAGAGATCCGCCTGTGCCTGTCGCACGACCTTGGTCCAGTGCCCTGTGGCGGCGACGTGATCCGCGACTGTACCGCCAAGGACGCGCTGTTCGATCCGATTCGTTAAAGCTTCTTGTTCTGGCAATCGCGGGCATAATCCAGCGCTTTGGCGGTCCCTTTGAGGTCGATGGCCATTACCACTTCACCTGCGGGGTTATAAACGGTCATCGTTTTGTTCTGTGCGATGGCGTTCACAAAGCTTCGATCGGTGAAAAACACGGTCGCGCCCGGTACGTCTCGTTGGTTGAACCCAATGGCAGTCGCGTCATAGCTTTTGCCGTCCAGCTCAAACCGGATCGGATAGCTCTCGCCTTGTTTGATGTCGCCCCAAGCCTTGTTGTATACGGCGAAATACCCGCGATTGCCCAACGCGTCAAAGCCCAGCCGCACCACCGAGAGATCCTGATACACCGTCTGGATCAGGCACCCGTTGCCAAGTGCGGGGTCCATCATGATGTTCCAGCCTTCGACAAAGCCCTTGTCGATGAGGTCTTGTGCGAGAGCAGAGGTGGTGGTGAAGGCAGCGAAGGTAAGGGCAAGAAGGCGGGTCATAGCACATCCACAAATCAGACAATCTATTTATGTCATTGTAAATTGTCGTAGAAGTTAGACAATCTATTAATTTCCAAGGGGCCGTGTCAGGTCTCCTCGCCGCTGGAACATATCTCAATTCTCAGGTTAACAATTGCCTGGTTCGGAACGTCTTCTGAATTCAGCGACCCTCCGACAGCTAACCATTCGGAGTATTCAGGGTTAATGCAATCAACGTATAGAACGCCGAAAAAATCGCCGTACTTACCTTCGCCGCGAACATAGACGTGCCTGTCTGTTTGTTCATCATATCTTTTGTCTTCCGGAATTGCGCTCCGCCATTGTTTGTATGGCGGCGGTAGATCGTGGGTGTCTTCGTATAAGTAGAGAGTTTCAGCGGCAATGGGCGAGGCGAAAGCACCAACAATTGCAAACAACGCTAAGTGTTTCATCGTGTTTGATAATCCGTGAAATTAACAGAAAGCAACTCATCCAATAACTATACCGCTGTCAAGGTAGGTACCGCGATATTTGAGCGAGCGCCGTGCGCTGCGCTGGCGCCGACTAGCGCACAGGCAGCGCGAAAAAGAGAACTGGGAATTTGAGCTACAGTTCCTTCCGCGCCCTGAGCGCGGCCGTTATCGTCCCGTCATCCAGATAATCCAACTCACCCCCAATCGGCACACCCTGCGCCAGCGAAGTCAGGCGTACCTGCCCCTCCAACTGATCGGCAATGTAATGGGCGGTGGTCTGGCCGTCGACGGTCGCATTCAGCGCCAGAATGATTTCGGTGATCCCCTCGGAAGTCACCCGATCCCTGAGACGGGGAATGCGCAATTCATTCGGGCCAACCCCGTCCAGCGCAGACAATGTGCCGCCAAGAACGTGGTAGCGGCCTTTGAAAACAGCCGCGCGTTCCATCGCCCAAAGGTCGGCAACATCCTCGACCACGCACAGCTCTCCGGTCGCGCGGGCCTCATTGTCGCAGATATCGCAGATGTCGGTGGTGCCCACGTTACCGCAATTCAGGCATTCACGAGCGGTAATGGCGACCTGCTGCATGGCATCAGATAAGGGCGTCAGCAGAAGGGCACGTTTGCGGATCAGATGCAGAACGGCGCGACGGGCCGAACGGGGGCCGAGGCCGGGCAGCTTGGCCATCAGTTCGATCAAATTGTCTATGTCGTTGTTGGAACTCAATCCGCACGCTCCTGCAAATGGGCCGGGCAAGCGGGCCCGGCCTCTGGGTCGTCAGGAGTGTCTATCAGAACGGCAGCTTGATGTCTGCGGGCAAGCCCATGCCTTCGGTCAGTTTTGCCATTTCCTCCTGAGAACGCTCAGTCGCTTTGGATTGGGCATCCTTGATCGCGGCCAGGATCAGGTCTTCGACCACTTCCTTGTCGTCGCCGTTAAAAATGGACGGGTCGATGTCCAGACCTTTCAGGTCGCCCTTGGCCGTTGCAGTTGCCTTGACCAAGCCAGCCCCAGATTCACCGACAACCATCATGTTGTTCAGCTCTTCCTGCATTTCGGTCATTTTCGTTTGCAGATCCTGCGCGGATTTCATCATCTTGGCCATGTCGCCCAGACCGCCAAGCCCGCCGAGTCCTTTCAGCATTGGTATTCTCCTGTGTCTCTGTTTGGGTTCTAGATACGGGCCGCAGCCGCGTGGCACAAGAGTTGTCCCGCCGGTCGGAGAGCCCTTTGGCATGACCGATGACTCGAAGCGGGCGCGGGAGGGATGGTTTTTCAAACCACACGAACTGCGTTTAAACCATCAGACTCGGTTACAGAGCTACAAATAGATTTCAGCGTTCTTGGATGGTTGTAGTCCCAGGGACGGCCACGATGCATCGTTGCGCGTTCATCCCAGATCAGAACGTCTCCGACTGACCATTGGTGCGAATAGACATATTCGGGCTGCGTGCAGAACGCGATGGCTTCGTCCAGCAGGATCTGGCTTTCTTCATGCCCCATTCCTTCGATGGCAAAGGCGTGCGAGGCGATGAACAAAGCTTCTTCTCCGGTCACTGGATTTGGCCAGATTGCGCGCCATGGGCGATCCGGCCATCGCGTCATTTTCGGCAGCGCAGCGAGGTCGGCTGAAATCTTTGATCGGGAATGTGACAACCGATGCCAGATGATGGCATCCTTGAGGGCGGATTTCAGATGATCTGGCATATCCGCCCAAGCGGCACGCGTCGACGCGAGTTCTGTTTCACCGCCGGATGGAGGTACGACTTTCGCAGTTAGCATGTTGATCAGCGCTGGCGTCGGCAGGAACGTGCTGTCCGTGTGCCACAACATGTTGGCCTGCAAGTCCAACAGGCGCAAATCGTCTCTCGCACTCAGTCCATCCTTAGTCTTGTTTGTCAGCTCGGGAAGCTGAAACTCAATATCGCGACCCGCTGCCATGGCTTCCCGGTTTTCCAATGGCCCAAAAAGTTCGGCAAGGCGCATGTGATCCGCGTCAGATATCGATTGCGCAGGAAACAAGAGCGCAGAATGGGTTTCGAACGCTTGCCGAATTTCCGGAAAATAACGCTGTTTGGTGACGTCGCGCAGATCCAGGTCGTGAACGACCAATCCGAAACGTGGGTGCAGTGGTGACGTTCGCATGCAATCCCTCCCTAACATCATGGAAGGGTGTAATCGTTTGAAGTGTCAATCTGCTTCGTTTGCGACACGGGATCGAGCGCTTTTGGGTCAGTCTTCCTCGAACGGGTCCCATTCATCTTCGACTTCGGGAAGCGCTTCGGTTTCGACTTGGGCAGCGCGTTGCTCTGGCGTCTCGATTTTTGTGATCTTTGCCTTGGGAAATTGAGCAAGCACAGCCTGAACCAGAGGGTGTTGTTCGGCTTCGGCTTTCAGGGCTAGCTCGGCCTCGTCCCGTATTTCCGCAATTGTCGGTGCATCCCCGTTCGAGACTATCGACACAGCCCACCGGTTTCCGGTCCAGCGTTGCAGGGCAGAACCCAACCGGGGCGCAAGGTCGGCCGGTGCCTGCGCGGCAGGGGTGAATTCGATCCGACCGGGTTGATAAGACACCAGCCGCACGCCGTTTTCCACTTCGACCAGAAGCTTCACGTCGCGGTTGGCACGGATCAGTTCGACCACATGCTCAAAGGTCGGATACCGGGCCAGGGCCGTCTGGACATCCTGTGCCAATGCGGCAACGGGCGCGCCGATTGGGCCGCGTGGGGGCGCTGCGTATGCAGGTGCCGCGGCCGCGCTGGCCTGTAAAGGCACTGCGCCCTGCCGAGACACCGAAGCGCCGCCACCAGGTCCACCAGCCGGAGGTGGCGGGGCATCCTGCAACCGTTTGATTAATTCTTCAGGGCTGGGCAGATCGGCCACATGGGTCAGGCGGATAACGGCCATCTCAGCGGCCATCATGGCATTGGGCGCGGCAGAGACTTCTTCTAGCGCCTTCAGCAGCATCTGCCACATTCGGGTCAGGACACGCATCGGCAGGGCCTCTGCCATGTGCTGGCCACGGCTCCGTTCATCCGGCGAAACAGTCGGGTCTTCGGCGGCGTCGGGCGTGATCTTTACGACGGACACCCAATGCGTGATTTCGGCCAGATCGCGCAAGACGGCCAACGGGTCTGCGCCTTCTGCGTATTGTCCGCTCAGTTCCGTCAGCGCGCCAGCGGCATCGCCACGCAGGATCATGTCCATCAGGTCCAGAACGCGGCCACGGTCCGCAAGTCCCAGCATTGCGCGGACCTGTTCGGCCGTGGTTTCACCCGCCCCATGCGAAATTGCCTGATCCAGCAGCGAGGTTGCATCCCTTGCCGATCCTTCTGCTGCGCGGGTGATCAGCGCCAGAGCATCTTCGGCGATCTGAGCGTTTTCGGCAGCCGCGATCTTTTGCAGAAGGCCGATCATGTCCTCTGGTTCGATCCGGCGCAAATCAAAGCGCTGACAGCGGGACAGAACCGTGACAGGCACTTTGCGGATTTCGGTGGTTGCGAAGATGAATTTCACATGTTCAGGCGGTTCCTCAAGCGTCTTGAGCAGCGCGTTGAAGGCGCTGGTCGAGAGCATGTGAACCTCGTCGATAATGTAGATTTTGTAACGTGCGCTGGCGGCGCGATAGCGGACACTGTCGATGATCTCGCGGATGTCGTTCACACCGGTTCGGCTGGCGGCGTCCATCTCCATCACATCGACATGGCGGCCTTCCATGATCGCCACGCAATGTTCGCATTGGCCGCAAGGTTCGGTCGTTGGGCTGCCAGCGCCGTCGGGACCGATGCAGTTCATACCCTTGGCGATGATCCGCGCGGTGGTGGTTTTACCGGTGCCGCGAATGCCGGTCATGATGAAAGCCTGCGCAATCCGGTCCGCTTCGAATGCGTTTTTCAGGGTGCGCACCATGGCATCCTGGCCCACCAGATCGGCAAAGGTTTCCGGGCGATATTTGCGGGCGAGAACCTGATAGGCGGGGCTGGGAGTGTCGGTCATGTTTTCTCGGTCGGATTCGGGGCTTCGGCACAGCGTAGTGGCCGCTGTCGTTTACGTCCACAGCATGGCGCGATGATTTTTGATTTAGAAACCGGCCGGTTTCGCACTAAGCTGTTCCAACAGATTTAAAGACTCATATTTGTAACGAGTTCTGGGTGGAGGACACAGGTTCATGTCGCAGCTGGTTATCTATGCTTTGCAAGTCGCAGGGGGAACGCTTGCCCTGACGTCGATGCCCGGACGCGGTGGTGATTACGGGGGTGATCTTGAAACGATTGCGGCATGGAAGCCGGGGCTTGTTGTTTCAATGACAACGGATGTCGAGCTGCTTCAGCATGGGGCGCAGGATTTCGGCAGCGATATCCAAAGCCGCGCGAGCCGATGGGTGCATCTGCCGATCGAAGACTTTGGTGCACCTACTGCAGCAGTTGAAGAGGCATGGCCCGGCGTCAGCGCCGCCGCCCGGCACGCCCTGGCTGGAGGAGGCCGGGTGCTGGTGCATTGTCGGGGCGGCTGCGGCAGGTCGGGGATGGTTGTCCTGAGGCTGATGGTCGAATGCGGCGAGCGGGCAGACAAGGCCCTTGAGCGTTTGCGGGTGTTGCGTCCCTGTGCAGTGGAAACAGATGCCCAACTGGCCTGGGCGGCACGGGAATTTCAGACTCAGGTCGTGTAGTCTTAGGCCGAAAGATGTTCAGGCGCGTGCACGGGTTTGCGGGGCCGCAGCGTTATAACCTCGATCATCGCGCAGGGTGGGTCTGCAATGAGGCCGGATGGCAAGGTGGTGAACGTATTCCCAAAGATCAGATCGGCGTACGCGTTCAGGTCCTCGGGCTGAACTTCAGACTGTGTGCCGCAAAAGATGCGAATTCTGTCTGATTGAGCTCGAATGGTTGCGTGGCACCCTTCCGCGCAATGCGCCAATTCACTGCCGCCATCAAACTCGAATTCGTCGCCTGTGGCCGCTGTGGCCTGAGTCATAGCCTCGGAAACCGAGCGCGCAAGTCGCGCCAAGGCGGGGCAGGTTTTGCCTGTCCGCTGACATACCGTTGCGCTGTATTCATGTGTCTTTGTCTTCCAGATCATCCTGCGCCCTCCGCGCGTGTTGGACAGGAAGATCGGGTCAGGTGGGACGGCAAAGTGCAGTCAGGACCTGCCCGGACACCCCGCCCGAGTTTCGGTTTCAATTCCGATGGCAGGTCTCCTGACTTGCGGGTCTTGGCTTTGCCGACCTTCCCAGCCCTGGGGGCCAGTGGTGTTTTGGCATCGCTCACCGCTTACAGTTGCGGGGGCAGTCGCGGATTTGGTTTGCACCCGAATGACCAGGCTGAACCGCACCGTGTTCCCTTTTCATCCCGACCCCTTGTGGGGGACAGGAACCATCACACAACCGCTAGCGTCTGACCCGGTGCCGAGTCAAGCTGATCTTTTCGCCCGACGTTTGGTCATGCTGGATGGGTGGAAAGTTCCCGCGTAGAGTCTTCACCATTGAAGGTAAGCAAGTAAATTTTCAGCGCAGGGTCAGGGATCATGTTGGACACAGAGCAGGCGGTTTTGACCGAAGATTTCCTCTTTCCGTCCGGGTCGACGACCCTATCAGCGCGGCTGTACCGACTGATCACAGAACCCGAGACCGTGGTTGTTCTGAACAGCGCAACAGGCGTGCCGCGCGACTATTATCGCCACTTCGCACGTTGGCTGGCTGCAGAGCGAGGCATGGCGTGCCTGACATATGACTACCGGGATTTTGGGCATTCTCTGACCGGCCGTATGAAGGATGCACGTGCGACAATGGCGGATTGGGCTTTGATCGACATGCCAGCGGCGCGGGCGGAAATGCGCAGGCGCTATCCTGATGCGCAGCAGTGGACCATTGGTCATTCGATAGGTGCGATGCTGGGGCCGGTTCAGCCGGATATTGATCTGATCGATCGAATGATTTCCGTGTGTTCGGGGCTAGTGACCCTGAGTGATCACCCGTGGCCTTATCGAGGATTGGCCGGTGTGTTCTGGTATGGGCACGCGCCATTGCTGGTAAAAGCGCTGGGCTATCTGCCGGGAAAGGCAATCGGGTTTGGCGCGGACTTGCCGGCCTCGGTCTACTGGCAATGGCGCAAATGGTGCACGGCACCTTTGAGTTATGTGCCTGAAATCGGACAATACCTTCCGGAGACGCGTTGGGACGGCTCTCGTACACCCGTGGACTTGTTCACTTTCGAAGACGACCAGATGGTCCCGCCAGAAGCGGTCTGGCGGCTTGCCGACCTTTATGGCACCGAGGCTAAGCGGCACCTGCTTAGGTCTGATGATTTCGGATTGCCGGAGATTGGCCATATCGGAGCATTTGCCCGGCGCAATGCGGCAGTATGGCCGCGCCTGATCGCTTGACCAGGCGCGGCACACGAATTGACGTACACCTTCCAGCTATCGCCCTTTGCGCAGTTTTTGTTCCTGCATGACACCCCGCACCATCTTACCAAACGCTTTGTCCCGCGCCCGGGATTGGGCGACAGTTTCCGAGTTGCGCTGATCTTCGCGCCGAAGTTTTCGCCAACGATCCAAGCGGGCAGGATCAAGCACGCCTTGGTTGATTGCCTGCTGTACCGCGCAGCCTGGCTCGGAGTCGTGCTGACAATCTGAAAAGCGGCAGTTCAGGCCAAGTTCGGTGAGGTCTGAAAAAACTTCGTCGATACCGTCCTGAGCGTCCAGCAAGCGCAAAGCGCGCATTCCAGGCGTGTCGATCAGCCAGCCGCCGTTGCGCATCCGATGTAATGCGCGTGCCGTAGTTGTGTGCCGACCGCGAGCGTCGTCCTCTCGAATACCTGACGTGGCAAGATCTTGATCGGTCAAGGCGTTGGACAGTGTCGTCTTGCCAACACCTGACGACCCAACCAGCGCGCCCGTCTGGCCTTTAGGACACCAGGACAGAACCGTTTCAATTTCCGCTGGGTCCAGTGCGTTGATTGCCAGAACTGTCAGATACGGGTCCAGGGCCTGCACCTGTCCTGAGAAACGCTTGGGGTCATTAGATTTGTCAGCCTTTGTCAGGACAATGACTGGGTAACATCCTGCTTGATGCGCAAGCGCCAGATAACGCTCTAGCCGGGGCGGGTTGAAATCTGCGTTGCACGAACTGACGATGAACAGCACATCGACATTGGCTGCGATCAGTTGCGTTGCAGCACCTGTACCTGCAGCTCGTCGTTGCAGTAGGCTGCGCCGGTCGAGCAGATGGTGAACGCGTTTGTCGTTGTCAGTGAGAACCCAGTCTCCGACGGCATAGCTACCGGTCGATTGATCAGGGGTCAGCAGTGGAAATTCGCCCTCTGGGTTCAGCCCGATTAGGCGGTCCCGATGAACAGAAGCGATGCGAAAAGGCGTGCACGAAGGATGAGCCGCGTGTTGCGCGGCAAAATGAGAGGACCATCCCAGGTCCGAAAGAGAAGAATGCATTGGTCTGCCTGTTGTCAGAAACAGCAATCCCAACGGATGGCGATCGCGCATCCCCGGGTCATGTGTTCAGGCAGTCGGCTGGTATTGTGAGATCAGAACCGTACTGCCCGAAGGGTTTTTGTTACAATCATAAAGCCCTCCTGCGGCTAACGTTCATGAAGTGAGAGGTTGGACATCGACCCAAGCGGGGCTCGTTGTGGCTGCTTCCTTCCGGACCTGACCAGGTTGGCGAGGCGCTCGCCCGCGCCAACCTCTCGACTCTGGATATAGGGAAGGCAGAGGAAAAAGACAACCCGTCAGAACGTCAGATGGATACGCTCGAATCCTGTGTCATCGGGGCTGAGCACCTTGGGATCGAACTTGAGCAATTCATCAATGTGTTTAAGGGCACCCGGCCCTGTTCGAAGTACGGTTTTTGTGCCCGCTTGGGCTGCCAATGTAAACGGATAGGGGTGCCGCGTTATTGGATCGGGAGGAAGGCGATCAGACAGATAATCCCGCACCAGGTCCTTGATATCGAGAGGCGGCAGATTGATATGCCGGGCTGCGGATGCCGCAGGAAAATGCCCCCCTCCGCTGGTGCGATAATTGTTGCAAGCCAGTACAAGCCTTTGTGTGGGAGGAACGGATTGGCCACCAATTTGCAGATCACGAACCCGCCTGTTGTCTGGGTCGATCACCCGTCCTTCGACGTCGAAACGTGCAGGTTGCGACAGATCGATTTGATAGGTCAGTCCAAAGATGACGTCGAAATTATATCCGGCCCGCTCGGGGTTGATCAGATCCGTTTCGAAATCGGGCGCAAGCTGGTTGAACACGCTTGCCGACATTTCAAGCCAATCCAGCAATTCTGCACCATTGATCTGGATCGCCCGCAACTCATTGCTATACGGATACAGGTCAGCAACATGGCGCAGGCATATTTGTCCCGCCGGTACATTTGTATAATGTCGGGGGCCAGCGCGTCCGCCGCTTTTGGCCGGTGCAACGGCTGACAGAAGCGGTAACTCTTCCAACGCGGAACCGTGCAAGAAAGGGCGCACTGCAGAGGCCTGAGCAGCGGCAGCCAGAGCCAGCCCGCGATCTGGCAGGCAGAAGCTGAAATAGCTATGCATGGCGTCTGGCACTTGCGCGACAGGTTTGGCTACTGCGTCACGGGTCTGACGATGGGCATCGGCGAGCAGGCGCACCATGTCCTGATCTTCGTCAACTGCCGCGCCGGCCACAAGAAACGGGCGCAGTTCTGCGCGACACTCTGCAATGCTGAACCCGGCATCCGGCCGCGGAGCGACAACTAGGTCTATTACGCCAAGGTAAGACCCGGCAGAACCGGCCATGACAACCGGTGTCCCGTGCACCAACCCTTTTGTTTGATTGAGATACGAGGTGTTGGCATTGGCGCGACTTGGAAGGGTCAGATGCGTGTGCCCGGCAACAATGGCGTCGATTCCGTCGATGGCGGCCAAAGGGATGACGGCATTCTCCATACCTTCTGCAGCCTCTGATTGGCCCAGTCCGGAATGGGCAAGCATCACGATCAGATCACACCCTTTGGCGCGCAAAAGCTCTGTCAGCTCGCGGGCGGTGGTTAGGATGTCTTCGGCTATGACCGTTCCGTTCAGGTGATGCTCTTCCCAGCACGTTGTCTGCGGCGGAAGAACGGAAATCAGGCCGATACGAAGGGGTATGTTTAGGTCGCCCACAGGAACGGTGCGGTCCAGTATCGTATACCTCTGCCACGTTTGCTGACCGTCCAAACGATGCAGGTTGCTGCACAAAACCGGGCACGGGGCTTGTGAGAGGATATTGTCCAATTTTGGTAACCCGAACCCAAAATCATGGTTGCCAAGACCCACGGCGTCATAATCCAGCTTTGTGAAGGCCTGCATCAACGGATGCGGCGTGTCGTTCCGCGCTGCCCACTCGCCCAGTGGAGTTCCCTGTATCGCGTCCCCATTGTCCACCAACAGAACCAACGCATCACTGGCTTCCTGGCGAGCTGCGCGGATCAGGCTGGCGGTACGCGTCAGTCCAAGCGTCGGGTCCGGTGTGTCTGTGTAATAGTCAAAACCTGTCAGATGCATATGCAGGTCGGTCGTGGCCAGAATGCGTACGCGTCCGCAGTCTTTTGCGGGGCGTATCTGAGTCGATGGGTTTTGCTTCACTTTAAAAAGTCTGCTTTTGACTAAGGTAATTGATCAAATGGTACAGGGCGTAACTTAAATGATTTTTCCGAGGCTACCATGCGGCTTTTCGGCGGCAGTCTCACGTGTTGCAAGAGCCGGAATTGCGATTGCAACACGGGCACAGACATGGCAGCCCTGTGCGCAGGACCAGAAGGACATCGAATGAAAAACGCAGAGCAGGTGACGTTTGGCGGCTCGGGCCTGGATCGGGCCGCTCATTTGCGCGGGAATGCCGAATCAATTGCCGAAGCGATGCGCAACCCGACCGCACAGTGCATGATGGTGTGGCGGGGGAAAATCCTGGTTGCAGGCGACGGGCTGGATCAGCTTGCTTTACTGCCGATGACGCATCCGCTGGTCAGCGACGGGCCCGGTGGGGTAGTTGAGGCCCCGGTTTTTTTGGGTATGACCGCCGAAGATGCGCCTTTTTTTGCGGTGGATATCTCGGCCTGGACGGCAGAAGGTCTGGACCTGACCGGACTGGGCGAGTTCGTAGACAAGTCTGAACAGCAGCACCCGGATTTGCCGGAAGGGTATGTGTTCGCCGAATTGCGCCGGATCATGACGCGATTGTCGGCGCGGGATGCCGAACTGGCCGCGACGGCCAAAGCGGTTATCGGCTGGCACGAAACGCATCGATTTTGCGCGCGCTGCGGTGCCGCCAGTGAGATATCGCAAGGTGGTTGGCAACGCAGTTGTCCGTCATGCGGCGGGCAACATTTCCCGCGCACCGACCCGGTTGTGATCATGCTGATCACGCATGGGGACAGTGTGCTGATGGGGCGGTCTCCGGGTTGGCCCGAGGGTATGTTTTCGTTGCTGGCGGGCTTTGTCGAGCCCGGAGAAACCCTTGAAGCCGCCGTGCGCCGCGAGGTGATGGAAGAGGCGGGCGTGCCCGTCGGGGACGTTTCCTATCTGTCCAGTCAGCCCTGGCCATTCCCGGCTTCGTTGATGTTTGGCTGCGCGGGAGAGGCGTTGTCGCGTGACATCGTGATTGATCCCGTCGAGATTGAAGAGGCCATGTGGGTAAGTAAATCCGAGATGATGCAAGCATTTGCCGGGGACCATCCAAACCTGCTGCCCGCCCGAAAAGGTGCAATCGCCCATTTTCTTCTTGAGAACTGGCTTGCGGATACGTTGGACTAACGAAATATAGGAGCGGCCATAATCTTCAAAGGGTATCATGCAGTTTTTAGCGCGAGAGGATATCGAAGCCCCAATTAACGCGGTGTTCGATATGGTGTCGGATTTCGAGCGGTTCGAACGTATGGCAATGCGTCGGGGAATCGACGTAAGGCGCTCGGGTTCGGAGGCGATCTTTGCTGCGGGAACTGAATGGCAGACAGAGTTCAAGCTGCGCGGCAAATTGCGCGAGATGTCAGTGGTGATGACAGATTACGACCGGCCTTCGCAAATGCGTTTTGAAGCCAGCAGCAAGGGCATGACCGGTCTGACGAGTGTGGATTTTCTAGCCCTGTCGCCACGCAGAACGCGCCTGAGCCTTGAGATGTCGCTGGCCGCCAAGACTTTGCCTGCGCGCCTGTTGCTGCAATCGGTGAAGTTGGGCCAGTCCCGGTTTCGCAAACAGCTGCAATCCCGGCTGAGTGAATTTGCGCGTGAGTTGGAACAGCGTCATCTGCATGGGGCATAGAGAATACTGTTACTCTGTTTCTTGTGTTGATTAAGCGGAAGAGGCCCGGATGTCGCACATCATCTTTCTGCACGGCGCATCGAGCAGCGGAAAATCGACCATAGCGCGGGCCTTGCAGCAGAGGATCGAACTGCCGTTCTGGCACATTTCCATTGATCATCTGCGCGAGTCCGGGGTTTTGCCGCTGACTCGATACCGCAACAAAGAGTTTGATTGGCGCGCTGACAGATCTGCGGTTTTTGACGGATTTCATCAGTCGCTGGCGGGATATGCTGCAGCGGGCAACAATCTGATCGTGGAACACATTTTGGACACCCCGGGTTGGGTCGAAGATCTGCACAGGCTGCTTCGACCTTTCGACGTGCTTTTTGTTGCAGTTCGCTGTCCGGTCGCGGAGTTAAACGCACGTGAGCGTTTGCGCGGTGATCGTCCAATTGGAAGCGCAGCGCAGGATCACTCTGAAATCCATGCCGGAAGGGTCCACGATATGGAAATAAACTCAACTGTAGGTGTCGAGTTTAATGTACAAACGATCCTTCAGGTGTGGCGCAGCAACCTGCGCCAGTCTGAATTTGCCCGATCGAAGGAATAGAACCCTAGCCGCGCGGTTGCGCTGCCGGGTAGACGCCCAGGATTTCAACATTGGTTGTGAAATGCTCTAACTCATCCATGGCCAGTTGAACATTTCGGTCGTCAGGGTGCCCGACTATGTCTGCGTAGAACTGTGTCGCGGTGAAGGATCCGTCGACCATATAGCTTTCCAGCTTGGTCATGTTGATCCCGTTGGTGGCAAAGCCGCCCATCGCCTTATACAGCGCCGCAGGGATATTGCGGACCTGAAACACAAAGCTGGTGATCATGCCGTGTTCGCCGCGACGTGACAGATCGGACTGGCGAGACATCACAAGGAAACGGGTCGTGTTGTCGTCACTGTCCTCGATATGGCGGGCCAGAACATTCAGATTGTAAATCTCACCCGCCAGTTCGCTGGCCAACGCAGCAGAGTGGGGGTCGCCTACCTCGGCCACCTCGCGCGCGGCGCGCGCGTTATCCGGGCTGACGCGTCCGCGTATGCCATGCTGTTTCAGAAAACCGGCGCATTGCGGCAGCAGCACCAGATGGGAATGGGCCTCGGTGACGTCTTCCAGTTTTGCGCCTGGGACAGCCAACAGGTTGATATGCACCCGCACGAATGCCTCGTCGATGACATGCAACCCGCTATGGGGCAACAGACGATGAATATCGGCAACCCGGCCGTAGGTTGTGTTTTCGACTGGAAGCATCGCCAGATCCGCGGCACCGGAACGAACCGATTCGATCACATCTTCGAATGTGCGGCAGGGCAGGGCTTCCATATCGGGCCGAGCGTTGCGGCAGGCTTCGTGACTGTAGGCGCCGGGTTCGCCCTGAAAAGCAATGCGATTGGTCATTTGGTCGATTCCATGCAACAAGTTCGCGATTTTGTCGTTTCGTCGCGGTGTCTATACCTTGCCTCTCGCAAGGGGAAGCCTTAGACAGCAGCCCAGACAGCTGAAATGGACACGCGATCAATGTTCGACACGATGACAGTTACCAAGGCCGCCGCAGGCCTGTTCGGCACTTTCCTGGTGCTGCTTCTGGCCAAATGGGGGGCAACCGTCCTCTATTCTTCCGGTGGCCATGGCTCGGCTGAGGCCGCCTACATTATCGAAACCGAAAGCTCGGGCGAAAGCGCCGACGGCGAAGAAGTGGTCTTCGAAGACCTGCTGGCCGCCGCTGACGTTGAGAAAGGCGCTAAAGTATTCCGCAAGTGCACCGCGTGCCACAAGCTGGAAGACGGCGCAAATGGAACCGGCCCTTACCTGTACGGCGTTGTTGATCGCCCGGTCGCCTCGGCCAACGGTTTCACCGGTTATTCGGCCAGCATGCAGGCGCATGGCGGCAATTGGACGCCTGAAGCGCTGGATGCGTTCATTGAGCGCCCAAGTGCCTATATCTCGGGCACATCGATGAGTTTTGCCGGTCTGAAAAAGCCGCAGGACCGTGCAGACCTGATCGCTTACCTGCAGACAATCGGCAACTGATTGCCTGACAGATCAAAAAATTCGAAAGCCGCTGCCATACGCAGCGGCTTTTTTTGTCTGAAGGAAACTTCACAAAGCGCTCACGCGTTCTAAACTTGAATTTGTCAGTGTTGGCAATTTAGCTAGCTGTTACGACATTTAAGATGCCCATGACCCAAAGGACGAGCCACATGATATCCCTGATGCCCGCTGCACGTGATCTGAAGTTACGGCCCTGGGCTGGCATATTGGGGCTTTGCACTGCTTTGATCGCTCCGCAATTCGTACAGGCTTCGGATGAGGGTGTCACCAGCAGTCACGGGTACTCGTATTTCGGCAATCTGGATTATCCCGCTGATTACACGCACCTGAACTACGTGAATCCGGATGCGCCCAAAGGCGGCGAGCTTTCCTTGGCGGCCTCGGGCACGTTCGATTCTCTCAATCCCTATTCCCGAAAAGGGCGCGCTGGCGCATTGACGACGCTGCAATACGATCGCCTTTTTGAAAGTTCGGATGACAGCGTCGGGCAATATTACGGAGTATTGGCAGAAAGCCTGGAATATGACGAAGGGCGCAACTACGTCATCTTCCACTTACGGCCCGAAGCAACCTTTTGGGATGGCACTCCGGTAACGGCGGAAGATGTCGTCTATAGCCACCGCCTGTTCATCGAACAGGGCTTGCCCTCTTACGCGCAGGCCGTAGGTCGCATGGTGACTGGGGCTGAAGCGCTGGATGAACATTCCGTCAAGTTCTCGTTTAACCCCGAAGTAACCCGCCGCAGCCTGATCGAAACGGTCGGCGCGACCCCCGTATTTTCCAAAGCGTGGTTCGAAGCGGATGAGTCTAGACGCCTGGATGAGCCTCGCCTGGAAGTAGCGGTTGGATCAGGCCCTTATAAGCTTGACAGTTACGACATAAATCGTCGGATCGTTTACAAGCGCCGCGATGATTATTGGGGCAAGGATTTGCCGTTCAATGTTGGTCGGAATAATTTCGACACAATCCGCGTCGAGTATTTTGCTGATCAGACGGCGGCGTTCGAAGGTTTCAAAGCTGGTGAGTACACGCTGCGTATCGAGAACGACCCCAAGCTTTGGGCGACGGGGTATGATTTCCCGAAGCTGAGCGAAGGATCGGTCGTTCGTGATGAGATCGCGGATGGCAGCCCACCGACCCCCTCGGGTTTTGTTTTCAATCTCGGAAAACCGCAGTTGGCAGACAAGAACGTCCGTAAAGCCCTTGCTCTGGCCTTCAATTTTGAATGGGCAAACGAGTCTCTGTTGTTCGGTCTGAATTCGCCGCGCGATTCCTTTATTCAAGGTACCCCGCTTGCAGCAATAGATCTGCCCGAAGGCGATGAACTGGCGTTTTTGCAAGCGTTGGGTGACGTTGTACCCGAAGACCTACTGACAGAGCCTGCTGTTTTAACGCACGAGTCAAACCCTGCACGTCTGAACGATCGGAGAAATCTTCGCAAAGCAGCGAAAATTCTGGACGAGGCCGGTTGGCCTGTTGGCGATGGCAATGTGCGACGCAATGCCGAAGGACAGACACTGAAGCTAAATATTCCGTATCCTTCAAATCTGCCGACATCGACCGCCACCATGATCGAAACCTATGTTCAGAACTTGCAGTCTATTGGTGTGGATGCTTCGGCTGAAAAGGTTGACCCGGCGCAGTACACTCTGCGCAGCCGCGAGCGGGATTACGATATGGTCTACTCCACACGTTACGGGTCATTCCTGTCCACCGGTGGCGGGTTAAGCCAGATGTATGGATCGGAAGAAGCTGCATTCAGCCTCTTTAATCCAGCCGGGTTGGCTAGCCCCCTGGTTGACGCAATCATCGAAGCATCTTTTGAAACCGACAATCAGGCGGATCAGGACACAGCACTGATGGCGTTGGATCGCGCCCTGCGGTATGAGTTCTTCGTAGTTCCCGTAGGATACATCGCTGACTATTGGACGGCATATTACGATATGTACGAATACCCAGAAAACCTGCCACCCTATTCGCTGGGCCATCTGGATTTGTGGTGGATCAATCCGGAAAAAGAGGCCGATTTGAAGGCGAAAGGTGCACTGCGATAACATGGGCGCCTATATTCTAAGACGCTTGTTGCTGATCATTCCAACCCTTTTGGGTATCATGATCGTCAACTTCACGCTGGTACAATTCGTGCCGGGTGGACCGGTCGAACAGATAATCGCGCAGATCGAAGGGCAGGGTGACGTCTTTGCAGGATTTGCGGGTGGGGGTGATGCTGGCGCTGGTTCTGAACCCGGAGGCGGCGTTTTCGACGACAAATACGTCGGCGCGCGGGGCTTGCCGCCCGAGTTCATTGCTGAACTTGAAAAGGAATTCGGCTTTGACAAACCGCCGCTGGAGCGGTTCGTGATCATGATGGGTAACTATCTGACACTGGATTTCGGGCAAAGCTATTTCCGTTCGATCAGCGTGATTGATCTGGTGCTTGAAAAGATGCCGGTTTCGATTTCGCTGGGCTTGTGGTCAACGTTGATTGCCTATTTGGTTTCGATCCCATTGGGCATTCGCAAAGCGGTCAAGGACGGCTCGCGGTTCGATACCTGGACCAGCGGGATGATCATTGTGGCTTACGCGATCCCGGGCTTCCTGTTTGCCATTTTGCTGCTGGTGCTGTTCGCTGGTGGATCGTATTGGCAAATCTTCCCGCTGCGCGGTCTGACTTCGGATAACTGGGACAGCCTGAGTTTCTTCGGCAAGATCGCGGATTACTTCTGGCACATTGCGTTGCCGACAATTGCGCTGACAATCTCGGCCTTTGCGACTCTGACACTACTGACTAAGAACTCGTTTCTGGATGAAATCAAAAAACAATATGTCATGACGGCTCGAGCCAAGGGCCTGAGTGAAAGCAAGGTGCTCTATGGCCATGTGTTCCGTAATGCGATGCTGATCGTGATCGCCGGTTTTCCGGCTGTTTTCATCGGCGTGTTCTTTGGTGGGTCGATCATTATCGAGACGATTTTCTCGCTCGACGGTTTGGGCCGTCTGGGGTTCGAAGCAGCCGTGGCGCGGGATTATCCGGTGATCTTCGGCACACTGTTCATCTTTGGCCTGATGGGGCTGGTCGTCGGCATCATCAGCGATCTGATGTATGTGCTGGTCGATCCGCGCATCGACTTCGAAAAGCGGGAGGGGTAAATGGCACTGTCCCCTCTGAATCAGCGTCGCTGGAACAACTTTTGCCGCAACAGGCGCGCTTTCTGGTCACTCATTATCTTTTCGGTACTGTTTGGCCTATCTCTGTGCGCTGAGTTCATAGCAAATGACAAACCCATCCTCGTGAAGTACCGGGGTGAGTTTTATGCGCCGATCTTCAACTTCTATGCTGAAACCGAATTCGGTGGGGACTTCCAGACCGAGGCGATCTATCGCGATCCTGAAGTTCAATGCCTGATCGACAGCGGCGGCCTGGAAGAGTGTTTCGACGATCCCGAAGGCATCATCGAAAAGATTGACGCCGGGACTTTCCAGGCGGAAGGATTCGAGCGCGGCTGGTCGCTTTGGCCGCTGATCCCATATTCCTTCAACACTTCGGTAGACCGACCAGGTGCTGCACCCTTGCCGCCCAATGGTCAGAACCTGCTGGGCACCGATGACACCAAACGCGATGTACTGGCCCGGGTGATTTACGGCTTTCGCCTGTCGATCCTGTTCACTCTGATTGTTACCGGCGCCGCCAGTCTGATCGGTATTTTCGCCGGGGCCCTACAGGGGTTCTTTGGCGGTTGGCTTGACTTGATTTTTCAGCGGATCATCGAGATCTGGTCAGCGACCCCGTCTCTTTATGTCATCATCATTATGTTCGCTGTTCTGGGTCGAGGTTTCTGGCTGCTGGTTGCATTGATGATCCTGTTCAGTTGGACCGGGTTGGTGGGCGTTGTGCGTGCCGAATTTCTAAGGGCCCGGAACCTCGAATATGTTCGCGCCGCGCGGGCGCTGGGCGTGAGCAACATGACGATCATGTTCCGCCATATGCTGCCCAACGCGATGGTCGCCACGCTGACCTTCATGCCGTTCATTGTTACAGGAACAATCGGTGGTCTCGCCTCGCTCGACTATCTGGGTTTTGGCTTGCCATCCTCGGCCCCGTCGCTGGGGGAACTGACCTTGCAGGCCAAACAAAACCTGCAAGCCCCGTGGCTGGCTTTCACAGCCTTCTTCACCTTTGCCATCATGCTGTCGCTGCTGGTCTTCATTTTCGAAGGCGTGCGGGATGCGTTTGATCCTAGAAAGACCTTCTCATGAGCTTGCTGGATGTGAACAACCTCAAGGTCTCGTTCCGGCAGGACGGTCAGGTCAGCGCTGCTGTCAAAGGCGTGTCCTTTACCGTGGATCGAGGTGAGACCGTTGCGTTGGTGGGCGAGTCCGGGTCAGGGAAATCCGTGACGGCTTTGTCGACCGTTTCACTGCTGGGTGACAGCGCACTGGTCGAAGGGTCTGTGACCTACGACGGACAAGAGATGATCGGCGCCTCAGAACAGCACCTGATGGATGTGAGGGGCAACGACATCAGCTTTATCTTTCAGGAGCCGATGACCTCGCTGAACCCGTTGCACACCATTCAGAAACAGATGGCTGAATCCCTGGCCCTGCATCAGGGTGTTGCCGGTGACGCGGCGCGTGGTCGGGTTTTGGAGCTGCTGAACAAGGTTGGTATCCGCGACCCCGAGGACAGGTTGGACAGCTATCCGCACCAGCTGTCGGGCGGACAGCGGCAGCGGGTGATGATCGCTATGGCGCTGGCCAACAAGCCGGACATTCTGATCGCCGATGAACCGACGACTGCGCTGGACGTCACCATTCAGGCGCAGATTCTCGAATTGCTGGCCGAATTGCAGAGATCCGAAAACATGGGGATGCTGTTCATCACCCATGACCTGGGCATCGTGCGCCGGATCGCTGACCGGGTCTGTGTGATGAAGGATGGTGAGATTGTCGAAACCGGCGTGACGCAGGACATCTTTGACAACCCACAGCATCCCTATACCCGCAAACTTTTGGCGGCGGAACCTTCGGGCCAGCCCGAACCAGTTGCTTCAGACGCGGAAGAGGTTGCGCGCACTGATCACTTAAAGGTCTGGTTCCCGATCCAGCGCGGATTTCTGAAGCGTACAGTTGGCTATGTGAAGGCGGTCAATGACGCCACGCTCAGCGTACGCGCGGGAGAGACTCTGGGGATTGTCGGCGAAAGCGGCTCGGGAAAGACCACGCTGGCACTGGCGATCATGCGGCTCATCGCGTCCGAAGGAGCCATCACCTTCCGTGATCAGGATGTGCGAAGATGGTCCACGAAAGAGCTGCGCCGCTTGCGCAAAGACATGCAGATTGTGTTTCAGGACCCGTTCGGCAGTCTCAGCCCGCGCATGACCTGTCAGCAGATCATCGCGGAAGGTCTGGCAATTCACAACATTGACCCTCATCGCGCGCCGCGTGAACTGGTTGCTGAGGTGATGACCGAAGTGGGGTTGGATCCCGCGGCAATGGACCGATATCCGCACGAGTTTTCAGGTGGTCAGCGCCAGCGCATCGCTATTGCACGTGCGATGGTTTTGCGACCAAAGCTGCTGGTGTTGGACGAACCGACCAGCGCGTTGGACATGACGGTTCAGGTTCAGATCGTCGATCTGCTGCGCGATTTGCAAAAGAAATACGGACTGGCATACCTGTTCATCAGCCATGACCTGAAAGTGGTACGGGCGATGTCGCACAATGTGATCGTCATGCGAAACGGAGATGTGGTCGAAATGGGCACGGCAGAGGATTTGTTCGAAAATGCCCAGACCGACTATACCCGCGAACTAATTGCGGCGGCGGGCTGAGACCAGCCCGCCTTCTTCAGCCCTTTACGCGCTTGCCTTTTCTTTGGTCGCGGCTTTCGGCACTGGCCCACGGAGCTCTTCATAGTGGTCAAAGTTCAGCTTCACCCATCCGGTTCCTCGCGTGGCACTGGCGAGCGTGCGATGCAGTTCATCCTCGGAAACGGCAGGAATCTGAGCATTGAAGATTTCCCAGCCTGATGCGTTGGGATTGCCTTCAAATCCCAGAACCTGCCCTTGTAGCGAGCTGATTGTTGGCACGAGATCGCCCACAAAATCGGATGGCAGGTGAATTTCAGCGGTCAGGATCGGTTGCAGGACCACCGGTTTGGCCTGAGGCAGCGCTTCGCGTACGGCATTCTTACCTGCGGTACGGAAGGCGTAATCCGAACTGTCCACGTTATGGTGTTTACCGTCGCTCAGGGTGACTTTCACATCGACCACGGGAAAGCCTTCGGGGCCTTGTTCCAGCGCGTCCTTGGCACCGTGTTCGACGGAGGGGATGTAGTTCTTGGGCACCGCACCGCCCTTGACCACCTCTTCGAACTGGAACCCCGATCCGCGCGGAAGAGGCGCAACCGAGATCACCACATCCGCGAACTGCCCGGCCCCACCGGATTGTTTGCGATGACGGTGGCGATACTCGACAGGTGTTCGAATGGTTTCGCGATAGGCGGTTTCGACCTGGTCCGCTTCGATCTCGATTCCAAAGTCCTGGGCCAGCTTGGCTGTCACCCGGCGCATATGTTGCGGCCCCTGTGATCCAAGGATCAAATGACCGCTCAGCTCGTCCTGCTGCAAGTGCAGGCCGGGGTCGATCTCGGCCAGACGGCTCATGGCGTTGGACAGGCGCACATCGTCCCGCTCATGCGCAGGTGAGACGATCTGCCGATGCGCGACCGGGTGTGATGCCGCCCATTCCGGCAATTCCGTCGCTGAATTGCTATCGTAAATATAGCCAGGGTTAAGGTGATCGGATTTCACCGCCAGGCCAATCTGCCCAGCTTCCAGCGTGGTGATTTGGGTCTTGGCATCCAGCGTTGTCAGGTTTCCGACGGTCTCGCCCCCCAAAGCCTCGTGCGCTTTCACGCCATCCCCGAGGCCTCGCAAAACGACGATCTTTCCGATGTGCTTTTTGACGTCAGCAAAACCGGCAATGGCACGGGCACTGTCCGCGGCTTCGTCCCGCCCGGCGGCGATATTAAACTCAGGTGCTTCGTGCCGCAGTGCTTTCATCAGGCGGGTCAATCCGTTGCCGTGGCTCGCGGCCCCCAGACACGCAGGAATCAACTGGTGATTTTGCAGGACCTGCGCGGCCAGATCATAAACCTCGTCACTTGGCGGCTGTTTGTCTTCGATCAGCTGTTCCAACAGATGGTCGTCGAAATCAGACAGGGTTTCCAGCAACTCGGTCCGGGCTTCCTGTTCGCGGTTTTCGACGGATTGAGGCAGTTCGATCAGGGCCGAGGGTTGGCCTTCCTGATACTTCCAGGCCCGTTCCGAAATCAGATCGACCGCACCGATGATCGTGTCTCCTTCGCGGATCGGCACCTGACGCAGGGCGATGTGATGGGTGCAGTATGTTTGCAGGGCTGCGATGATGTCACGGATACGGCCATTGGGGCTATCCATCCGGTTGATGAACAGAAAGCAGGGGATGCCTGCTTCTTCCGCCAGTCGCAGGTAAGGCGCGCACAGAACGGCGGCATTGGGATCGGGGGGTACAACCACGACGGCCGCGTCCGAAATGGCCATTGCAGGCCCGACATAGGCCAGCGCATCGCCGCCCCCATCAACGTCGATCGCGCACCATGGCTCGTCCAAGTAAGAAAAACCGTGCAAGTGCACGGTTCCGGAAACATCGAATGTGGTGGGGCGCCCGTCGAGGCGGCTGATGGCCTCGACCAGGGTAGACTTGCCCGATTGGCTGGGCCCGAGGACGGTGAAAACGCGCATGAGTGTTGTCCCTCTTTCAGGTTGCAGAATGGCTGCACGAAAGGGACTGACCGACGCGTTTGCGACGACAAGGATTGTCTGTATTTGCCCGCCTCAGGGTGCAGAGTGAAACTTCACCCTACAGCATGAGTGTGGGAAAAACCGCAGGCGCGCGTCAAGCCCCTGATGTGTTATGCGCTTCACGGGCCAAATGCTGCCCGCAGAAAAAGATCAGATGGCCGAACTGTGCCCGGCTTTGCTGAGGTCATAGGCATCAAAACTACGAGCGATCATTCGAATCAGCGCACGCGCTTCGGGCGGCACGAAAAGCCCTTCTTCGGTGATCTGCAGTAGCCCGTCGAAAGACGTATTGGCAGCGCGATACATCTCGTCCAGTTCAGTGGCAGATACATCGTGATCCCGCAGAATTTCTGCCGTGTTGATCTTGAAATCGCACATTAGCGCCTCAATCAGGCGTGCACGCAGAATGTCCTGACCTTTGAACAGATGTCCGCGTGAGGTTGAAAACTGCCCGTTGCGAATGGCTTTGGTATGGGCCGACGTAGCCGGAGCGTTCTGGGCGTAGCCTTGCGGGAAGCGCGAGATTGAGCTGGCTCCGACACCGATCAGAACGTCGGCCTGATCGTCGGTATAGCCCTGAAAGTTCCGCTTGAGACGGCCAGCATGCAACGCGTGGGTCAAGCCGTCATCCTGCGTGGCAAAGTGATCGATGCCGATCTCGGCATATTTGTCCCACAGGAACAAACGCCGGGCTGTTTCGAACAGCTCGAGTCGTTGTTCAGGCGTGGGCAGAGCGTCCGACGGGATCATCTGCTGGCGCTTGGCCATCCAGGGTACATGCGCATAGCCGTAAAGCGCCACGCGATCCGGGCTGAGCGAAAGCAATTTCTGCACGCTTTCCGTCATGCGCGCTTTGGTCTGATGTGGCAAACCGTATAGGATATCTGCATTCAGGCTGGTGATGCCACGCTCGCGGATCATATCGATGGCGTCGCGCGTAGTGTCGTAGCTTTGAATGCGACCGATGGTTTTCTGGATTTCGTCGTCGAAATCCTGCACTCCGATAGAGGCACGGTTCATACCTGCGTCGGCCAGCGCGTCCAGACGGGCCTCATCAATTTCGTTCGGGTCGATCTCGACCGAGAATTCGGCATCAGGCCCCATCGGCACAATACCCAGTATATGCTGAGCCAGTTCGCGCATCAGTTGCGCGTTCAGCAAGGTTGGCGTGCCGCCACCCCAGTGCAGACGCGACAGCACCACACCCTCGGGCAAGCGTGCTGCAAGCAGATCCAGCTCGGCTTTCAGAACGTCCACATAGGCAATAACCGGGTTGTCGGTTTGGGTTCCTTGTGTCCGGCAAGCACAAAACCAGCACAGCCTGCGGCAGAACGGAACATGGACGTATAGGGAAATGGCGCTGCCGGGTTTGATGCCCGAAATCCAGTCGCCAAACGTGTCCTCTCCCACATCGTTGCTAAAGTGGGGGGCGGTGGGGTAGCTTGTGTAACGCGGTACTTTCGCGTCAAAAAGTCCAAGCTTTGCCAATTGTGGTTTCACTGTCATGGCGATACCCTTATGGGACAGCCAGCTTGGTTGCTTTGATGGAGATCAAGTGGGAACGCGCATGACAGTAAAAGCACAGTTTGATCACTCCAACTGCGAAGACTGCCCGATCCGACATCGAGCCGTCTGTGCCCGCTGTGATGCCGATGAGTTGGAAGAGCTTGAAAGCATTAAATATTACCGCAGTTTCGAGGCGGGTCAGACCATAATTTGGTGCGGCGATCAGATGAATTTTGTGGGCTCGGTTGTGGCCGGGATCGCGTCATTGACACAAACAATGGAAGACGGCCGGACCCAGATGGTGGGTTTGCTGCTGCCTAGTGATTTTGTCGGCCGCCCCGGGCGAGAGGCAGCGCCCTATGATGTGCAGGCGACCACGGATGTCGTCATGTGCTGTTTCCGTAAGAAGCCGTTTGAAGAATTGATGGCAACAACACCGCATATCGCGCATCGCCTGTTGCAGATGACATTGGACGAGCTTGACGCCGCCCGTGAATGGATGCTGGTGCTTGGACGCAAGACCGCGCGGGAGAAGATCGCCAGCCTGCTGTCGATTATCGCGCGTCGGGATGCGTCGATCAGCCAGAAAGGCCTGACGGGATCGATTGTGTTCGACCTGCCCCTGACCCGAGAGGCCATGGCGGATTACCTTGGTCTGACGCTTGAAACCGTCAGCCGTCAGATCTCGGCCCTGAAAAAGGAAGGTGTGATTACGCTCGAAGGCAAGCGCCACGTAACAATTCCTGATCTGGGTCGTCTCATGGAAGAGGCTGGTGATGATTCGGATGGCGGCTTTCTGGTCTGATCCCTGTCCGTTGTGACGTGACACAGTTACCGCGATCTTTCGATCCCGGCTTTGAACAACTCAGGAGCTTGGCATGATTTTTCCTGCACTTGGCTTTTCGGTGGGCGGAGGGATCTTTTCGTCGATCCTTTTCGCGACCTTGGGGGCGGTGATCCTGTTGTTTGTGATCGGCCTTATCCGCAAAGCATAACGAAAGCCGCCGTCTTGGGCGGCTTTTGATTTTTCGAGTCCCAGTTCAGTGCGCGAGGAACACGGGGACGGATGACTGTTCCAGCATGTTACGGGTCGCACCGCCGAGTATTGCCTCGCGGAAGCGCGAATGACCGTAGGCGCCCATCACGATCATATCCGATTCTGTGTCTGACGCATGACGGTTCAGTATGTCTGACACACGTGTCATGGTCTTGCTGAGCACATCGATCTCGCATTTGACCCCGTGACGGGCCAACATCTGAGACAGCATCCCGCCTGGATCTGACCGGTCTGGCCCGTGGCGTGGCGGATCGATAACCACGATTCGGACCAGTTCAGCCTGTTTCAGGAAGGGCAGCGCGCGCCGTATGGCACACATTGCTTCAACGCTTTCATTCCAGGCGATCATCACATTGAGTGGTTCTTTCAGTGGCGGGGTGTCCTCTGGAACCACCAGAACCGGGCAGTGTCCTTCAAACATTGCGGCTTCGATAATGGGTTCAGCTTCGGCCCCGCGATCCTTGCCGTAAGGGTGCGGCAAGACAACGAGGTCTGAAAAGCGCGCCCGATGCGCGACATGCCTGCCAATATCGGCTATCTGCGCCACGCCTTGTTCAGCGGACCAGCGAACGCCGGATTTGCCCAGAAAATCCTGGGCAAATGTCAGCAACTCCTGCGCTTCGGCGTTGGCCCGCGCAAGTGTCTCTTGGACGATCAGAGCGTTGGCTCCGGCGTAATAGTAACCGGTTTGGCTGCGATCGACGCCAAGACACAGCGCCTCGGCATGGGCATCCTGCGATTCCGCCAGTGCGACCATCTGTGCGAGAGCAGCCGGTGCTGTCTGCGATTCGGTCATGACAGTGAGAAGAGATTTGTACGCCATATTGACCTCTTGTTTCGGGCATTTGGTCTCATGTGACCAGTTGGCCTATTTCCTCTACAATGCGTGTCACAGAAAACGCAGAACTGTCTTGATACAGATCAAAGCAGTAGTAGCCGCCGTGCTTCAGAACGGCAGCCAGTCAAATAGGTTTCGCGTGTAAAAGAATCAATAACGCGCGGAGCACGGCAAAGGGACGCAATATGTCGAATTACATCAAGCTGATCGTGCTTGGTCTGATCGCGCTATTCGCAGCGATCGGAACCAACTATGCACGCGATTTGGCGTATCAGGTGCATGCGCTGCTGGTGATGATCATCGCCGGCGGCTTGTTCATCTGGACGCTTCGAAACACCGATGAGCCAGATATTCTTGTCGACCGTTCGGCGGAATACATGGATGACGTGATCCGCTATGGCGTGATCGCGACGGCCTTCTGGGGCGTGGTTGGATTTCTGGCAGGCACCTTCATCGCCTTCCAGTTGGCCTTTCCCGTGCTCAACTTCGAGTGGGCTCAAGGGTATTTGAATTTCGGACGTTTGCGGCCTTTGCACACATCGGCAGTGATTTTTGCATTTGGCGGTAACGCGCTGATCGCAACCTCGTTCTACGTGGTGCAGCGCACCAGCGCTGCGCGCCTATGGGGCGGTAACCTCGCATGGTTCGTATTCTGGGGTTATCAGCTGTTCATCGTGCTGGCCGCAACCGGCTATGTCTTGGGCGGAACGCAGTCTAAGGAATATGCCGAGCCTGAATGGTATGTCGATCTGTGGCTAACCATCGTCTGGGTTGCCTATCTGGCGGTCTATCTGGGCACGATCATCAAGCGGAAAGAACCCCATATCTATGTGGCCAACTGGTTCTATCTGGCGTTCATAGTCACCGTTGCGATGCTGCACCTGGTCAACAACATGACCATCCCCGTCAGCATCTGGGGTTCGAAGTCGGTTATCGTCTGGTCGGGCGTGCAAGACGCCATGATCCAGTGGTGGTACGGCCACAACGCTGTGGGCTTCTTCCTGACTGCGGGCTTCCTGGGCATGATGTATTACTTCATCCCGAAACAGGCCGAGCGTCCGGTCTTCTCGTACAAGCTGTCGATCATCCACTTCTGGGCGCTGATCTTCCTGTATATCTGGGCCGGTCCGCACCACCTGCACTATACCGCGCTGCCTGACTGGGCGTCGACGCTTGGCATGGTGTTCTCGATCATTCTGTGGATGCCGTCCTGGGGTGGCATGATCAACGGCCTGATGACCTTGTCGGGTGCATGGGACAAACTGCGCACAGACCCTGTGATCCGGATGATGGTGATCTCGGTCGGCTTCTACGGCATGTCCACCTTTGAAGGTCCGATGATGTCGATCCGCGCTGTGAACAGCCTTTCCCACTACACCGACTGGACCATTGGTCACGTGCACTCGGGTGCACTGGGCTGGAATGGCATGATCACCTTTGGTGCGCTGTACTTCCTGGTGCCTGTTCTGTGGAAGCGCGAGCGTCTGTACTCGCTGCAGATGGTCAGCTGGCACTTCTGGCTCGCCACCATCGGCATCGTGCTCTATGCCGCGTCGATGTGGGTGACCGGCATCATGGAAGGCCTGATGTGGCGTGAAGTGGATGCCAACGGCTTCCTGGTGAACTCGTTCGCCGATACCGTGGCTGCCAAGTTCCCGATGTATGTGGTGCGTGCTCTGGGTGGCGTCCTGTTCGTCGCTGGTGCTGTGATCATGTGCTACAACCTGTGGATGACTGTGTGGAAAGCGCCGGCCAAAGAGGCCAGCCTGACCGTCGCGGTCCCGGCTGAATAAGGAGGGACGGAGCAATGGCAATTCTCGACAAACACAAGATCCTCGAGACCAACGCGACCCTCCTGCTGGTCTTCAGCTTTCTGGTCGTGACTATTGGTGGCCTCGTGCAGATCACCCCACTGTTCTATCTTGAGAACACCATCGAAAAGGTGGAGGGCATGCGCCCTTACACCCCTCTCGAGATGGCTGGGCGTGATATCTATATCCGCGAAGGCTGCTATGTCTGCCACAGCCAGATGATCCGCCCGATGCGGGACGAGGTCGAACGCTATGGTCACTACTCGCTGGCGGCGGAATCGATGTACGATCACCCGTTCCAGTGGGGATCAAAACGTACAGGACCGGATCTGGCGCGTGTCGGTGGCCGCTATTCGGATCAATGGCAGGTTGATCACCTGCGGGATCCGCAATCCGTGGTGCCGGAATCGGTGATGCCGAAATACGGTTTCCTTGAGCATCGCAAAATTGACGGCAAATACATCGGTGATGTGATGGCCGCAAATGCTCTGGTCGGTACGCCTTATACCGAAGAGATGCTGGAGAATGCGCAAGCTGACTTCCGCGCTCAGGCCGATCCGGACAGCGACTATGACGGTTTGCTGGAGCGCTATGGTGACAAGGTCAATGTGCGCAACTTTGACGGCCAGCCCGAGCTGACCGAAGCTGATGCGCTGGTTGCTTATCTGCAGATGCTGGGCACGCTGGTCGACTTTTCGACCTTCACCCCGGACGCAAGCCGCTAAAGGAGGATAGTGATGGAAGAATACACAATTCTCAGGCAGTTCGCGGATAGCTGGATGCTGCTGTTGTTGTTCGCCTTCTTCGTTGGCATCGTCATCTGGGTTTTCCGTCCCGGTGCCAGCAAGGAATACAAGGACACTGCCAACATCCCCTTCCGGCATCAAGATAAACCCGCCACATCCAAGGAGGCGCGGCAATGAGCAAGACACCTGAAAAACAGCCGGGTGATCCGAATACAACCGGGCACAGCTGGGACGGGATCGAAGAGTTCGACAACCCGATGCCGCGCTGGTGGCTATGGACATTCTATGTGACCATTGTCTGGGGCGTGATCTACACGATCATGTATCCTGCATGGCCACTGGTGCAATCAGCAACCGCTGGCGTCATGGGGTGGTCTTCACGGGCACTGGTACAGCAGGAGATGGTCGCGTTCGAAGAGGCAAATGCACCCTGGAACGCCAAGTTGGTGGAAACACCGCTGGAAGACATCGCGAAGGACGCTGAACTTCAGCAATATGCTGTGAACTCTGGTGGTGCCGTATTCCGCACCTGGTGCGCACAGTGCCACGGTTCCGGTGCACAGGGCGCGCCTGGTTTCCCGAACCTGCTGGATGACGCATGGCTCTGGGGTGGTACGATGGAAGATATCGTCTACACTGTCAGCTATGGTATCCGGAACGAAGAAAGCGACGATGCGCGCTATTCCGAGATGCCTGCCTTCGGAGAAATCCTTGAGCATGACGAAATCACGCAGGTGGTGCAGTACGTCATGTCGCTGAGCAACGCACAGACCAACGATGCAGCGGCGCAGGCGGGCAAGGTTGTCTTCGAAGACAATTGCGCTTCATGCCATGGTGAGGAAGGCACAGGTGACATCTTCCAAGGTGCGCCGAACCTGACCGACGCCATCTGGCTTTATGGCGGCAGCGAAGAGGCTCTGACCGAAACAGTGACCAATAGCCGCTTTGGCGTCATGCCGAACTGGGATACTCGCCTGACCGAGGCGCAGATCCGTGCTGTATCCGCCTATGTCCACCAGTTGGGCGGTGGTCAGTAAGTTACAAAGAACACTTTCGGGCGGTTCGCTGCCCGAAGGCTGTGGCACCGGCTGTTCCATCTGTTCGCGCGTTTCCTGAACAGCCGGTGCTCACTTTCCGCAAATTCCAATTACGCAGTCTTACAGGCTGGTGCTGCGTGGGCTGGGTCGCTGCGTTCAGATGGCTAAAGTCTCATGCTGCGACAATTGGTCGGCATGTGGCGGGCGGCAGACGCGCAACTGGGCTGGTATCGCGACAAAAGCCGTTTTTCTGCTAAAATGAGTGAAAACCGGGCAAAATATGTCTGGTCCGACGCGCCAGAGATCGCCTGACTTGCGAAAGATGTTTGTTCGATGCGCGTTTTGACCCATGTCAAAGTTCGCTTGACCGTGATCTGGAACAAGACGCCTTCAGAAGACCCATTTGTGGAGCCAGCCAGTGAGCGATTCCGATCCCGCCCCCAGCCTTTACGTAGCCAGAGAACCGATCTTTCCCAGACGTGTCTCAGGGCCGTTTCGGAACCTGAAATGGATCATTCTTATTGTGACACTGGGCATCTATTATGTGACGCCCTGGATCCGGTGGGATCGCGGCCCCAGTCTGCCGGATCAGGCGGTATTGCTGGATCTGGCGAATCGACGGTTCTATTTCTTCTGGATCGAAATCTGGCCCCACGAATTCTACTTTGTCGCAGGTCTGCTGATCATGGCCGGTCTGGGTCTGTTCCTGTTCACCTCGGCCCTTGGGCGTGTCTGGTGCGGGTACGCCTGCCCGCAAACGGTTTGGACCGACTTGTTCATTCTTGTTGAGCGATGGATCGAAGGGGATCGAAACGCCCGCCTGCGCCTGCACCGCCAGGAAAAGCTCGATTTCCGCAAGGCCCGTCTGCGGGCCACGAAATGGGCCGTCTGGTTTCTGATCGGTTTGGCGACAGGAGGGGCCTGGGTTTTCTATTTCGCAGACGCCCCGACGCTTTTGATGGATCTGGTCACAGGCAATGCGCATCCTGTGGCATACACGACGATGCTGATCCTGACCGGCACAACGTTCCTCTTTGGCGGTTTCGCCCGCGAACAGATCTGCATCTACGCCTGCCCCTGGCCACGCATTCAGGCGGCAATGATGGACGAAGATACATTGGTAGTCGGCTATCGCGAATGGCGGGGCGAACCGCGGGGAAAAGGCAAGCGGACAGCGGATTCCGAGTTGGGGGATTGCATCGACTGCATGGCCTGCGTGAATGTCTGCCCTGTCGGGATCGACATTCGCGATGGTCAGCAGCTTGAATGCATTACCTGCGCCCTCTGTATTGATGCCTGTGACGACATGATGGCCAAGATCGGTAAGCCTCGTGGGCTGATCGACTACATGGCCCTCAGCGATGAAACGCGCGAGCGGTCGGGCCAGCCGCCTAAAAACGTATGGAAACACGTATTCCGCGCCCGCACGATCATGTACACGGCCATGTGGTCGCTGGTGGGCTTTGCCTTGCTTTTTGCGCTGTTCATCCGTTCGGAAATCGATCTGACTGTTGCACCGGTACGCAACCCGACTTTTGTGACCCTGTCCGATGGTACGATCCGCAACACCTACGACGTGCGGCTGCGTAACAAACATGGCGAAGATCGTCTGTTCACTCTGTCTCTGACCGGGGATCCGGCAATGCGACTGGAAATCGAGGGTACGAACCTGCACACTGTGAATGTTCCGGTGGATACGGCACAATTGACCCGTGTGTATATTATCTCGTCCCGCGACTCGGGCCCTGCCGGAGCGGACTCGACACCGGTGCGCATCTGGGTCGAAGACCTGAGCAGCGGTGAACGGGCCTACAAGGACACCACGTTTAACGGACGGGGGAACTGATCATGTCGGAACGGAAGTTCACTGGAAAACACGCTTTGGCGGTGTTTGTCGGTGCCTTTGGCGTGATCATCGCCGTGAACCTTGTCTTGGCCTACAGCGCGGTCAAGACCTTCCCTGGGCTTGAGGTCAAGAATTCATATGTGGCCAGTCAGGAATTCAACGAGCGTCTGAAAGTACAACAAGCGCTGGGTTGGACTGTTCAGGCCGAAACCAAAGGTGGGTTACTGATCCTTCACATCACCGACGAAAGCGGCGCGCCGGTTCAGGTAAGTGAATTGAACGCCGTTGTGGGCAGAGCGACCCATGTGCGCGAGGATTTCGCGCCGGATTTCATCTTTGACGGAACGACCTATGCCGCGCCTGCCACGTTGGGCGAAGGCAACTGGAACATTCGTCTGGTGGCGCGGGACAGTGATGGCGCCGAGTTCTCGCAGCGCGTTCCGCTCTATGTGAAGGGATAAGCGATGACGGCGCAGCTTTCTTCCGGTACCGCAGCCTGCCCGGGCTGCCTTGCGGCCCCGGCGGAACCCGCCCAGCCCATACCGAAGGACGTGCAGCTTGCCCTGTCTTTGCCAGGCATTCACTGCTCGGCCTGTATCGCGACGGTCGAACGGGAACTGAACGCGCATCCCGGTGTTGAAGATGCGCGGGTGAACCTGACCCTGAAACGCGCGATGATCAAGGCTGCGCCGGAAACACGCGCTGTCGACCTGATCCCGGTGCTCGAGAAAGCCGGTTTTGAAGCGCATGAGCTTGATCCGGGTGCCTTGTCGGCCACTCAGACAGACAAGGCAGGGCGCGACTTGCTGATGCGCCTGGCGGTGGCCGGGTTTGCATCCATGAACGTGATGCTGTTGTCGGTGTCGGTCTGGTCGGGTGCCACGGACGCCACGCGTGATATGTTCCACTGGATCTCTGCCGCGATTGCTCTGCCAGCCATTGCCTTCTCGGCTCAGCCTTTCTTTGCCAATGCCTGGAGCGCATTGCGCGTCCGCCGTCTGAATATGGATGTGCCAATTGTGCTGGCGATCCTGTTGGCGCTGATTACATCACTGTGGGAAACAGCGCTGAGCGGCGAGCATGCCTATTTCGATGCGGCCCTGACCCTGACCTTCTTCCTGCTGGCGGGACGTTATCTGGATTACCGCACCCGCGCCGCAGCCCGATCTGCCGCCGAAGAGCTGACGGCGCTTGAGGTGCCGCGTGCCATCCGTTTGGTAGATGGCGTAGAGCAAGAGATCGCGGTTGCTGAACTGATGGTGGGCGATTTGATCCTTGTGCGCCCCGGTGGTCGTATGCCCGTGGATGGTGAGATCATGTCTGGCCAGTCCGAACTGGACCGGTCACTGCTGACCGGAGAAACGGTGCCTGTGTTTGCCGAAACCGGCCAATTGGTCAGCGCGGGCGAGGTCAACCTGACCGGTCCCCTGACACTCCGTGCAACAGCTGTGGGTGAGGATACGTCGCTACACCGCATGGCGGATCTGGTGGCAATCGCTGAGTCCGGGCGGTCGCGCTATACTTCGTTGGCAGACAAGGCGGCCAAGCTTTATGCGCCCGGCGTGCATATCCTTTCAGCGCTCAGCTTTGTGGGCTGGTACATTTATTCGGGCGACATCCGCACAGCGCTGAACATCGCGGCAGCGGTTTTGATCATCACCTGCCCCTGTGCCCTGGGTCTGGCTGTTCCAGCGGTGACAACCGCCGCGTCGGGCCGGTTGTTCCGCAAGGGCATGTTGATCAAACATTCAACCGCGCTGGAGCGGCTGTCCGAGGCCGACACGGTGGTGTTCGATAAAACGGGTACCCTGACTTCGGGCGCACCCGAACTGGTCAATCTTGGCGATCACACGCGCGCAAAGGTCGAAGTTGCCCTGGCGCTGGCCGATGCATCGGCACACCCTTTGTCCGTGGCCTTGGCGAAAGCCGCGCGTGAGGCCGGGATCAAACCTGCCAACGTGCGGGGCGTCGTTGAGGTTCCGGGATACGGCACCGAAGGTGAATACCGTGGTCAACGCGTACGTCTGGGTCGGGCGGCTTGGATTGGGGCAGTGCAGGGCAATGAAACCTCAGCCTGGCTGGCGATTGGCGATCATGCACCTTTGGCTTTCCGCTTCTCGGACGCGTTGCGTCCGGGTGCGGCCGAGGCGGTCGACGCGTTGCGTGTTTCGGGCAAGCATGTGGTTCTGATGTCCGGCGACTCGCAGGGGGCTGTGCGCGCATTGTCTGAAAAGCTGGGGATCACCGACTGGATTGCCGAGGCTTTGCCGCAGGACAAGGCGCTGCGCATTCAGGAGCTCAGCGATCAGGGCCACCATGTCTTGATGGTAGGCGACGGTCTGAATGACACGGCAGCCCTGGCAGCGGCGCATGTATCGATTTCACCGGCGTCAGCGCTGGACGCGGCGCGGGTGGCTTCAGACATTGTACTGTTGGGCAATGACCTGTCCCCCATCGCGGACGCCTGTGACACGGCGGTTAAGGCGACAAAACGCATTCGCGAAAACTTCCGCATCGCGACCGTCTACAACGTGATTGCCGTTCCGTTGGCGGTGATTGGACTTGCAACACCATTGATCGCGGCGCTGGCGATGTCGACCTCGTCTATCACCGTGTCGCTCAACGCCCTGCGCCTGAGGTAAACCGGATGGAAGTTCTTGCATACCTGATCCCGATTTCCCTGTTGCTGGGCGGCGTTGGTCTGGTCGCCTTTGTCTACACCGTCCGGTCGAACCAGTATGAAGACCCTGAAGGCGATGCGCGTCGGATTCTGAACGATGAGTGGGACGACAAACCCAAACCCTGACCGCTCAGGGCAGAGTTGATCCAACTGCTCTTGAAATTGCCGCAATGCCCGGCTATGTCCGGGCCATCCGCTAGCAGAGAGAACACGCCAAATGGCCACCACCAACCCGATTCAGTTCATTCAGCAAGTCCGTGCCGAAGTTTCCAAGGTCGTTTGGCCGACCCGGCGCGAGGTGCTGTTGACCACGGTTATGGTTTTCATCATGGCAGCCCTTACAGCTGTATTCTTTGCTTTGGTCGATCTGGGCATCCGGGGTGGCCTTCAGCTGATCCTGGGCGCGTTCAGCTAAGCGCGGATACGCGGCTGCCCCCTTGCACAGCGGGCAATGTCAGAGTAGTTGACACAGGACTATTCGGAATAGGCGTGTGGCGATTCGGGCCGCGCGCCGCTTTTTATTCCGGATAACGTGACAGGATTTTAATGACGGGTGTATCCGGCAAACGCGATACCCCGAAGACAGACAAGGACGACAGGTTCATGGCGAAACGGTGGTACTCGGTCAGCGTTCTTTCGAATTTCGAAAAGAAGATCGCAGAACAGATCCGCACGTCGGTGGTTGAGCAGGGCCTTGAGGACGATATCGACGAAGTATTGGTGCCCACCGAAGAGGTGATCGAAGTGCGTCGCGGCAAGAAAGTCACGACTGAACGCCGCTTCATGCCCGGCTACGTGTTGGTGCATATGGAAATGTCGGATCAGGGCTATCACCTGATCAACTCGATCAACCGCGTCACCGGTTTCCTGGGCCCGCAGGGTCGCCCAATGCCGATGCGCGACGCCGAGGTGAACCAGATCCTCAACCGCGTTCAGGAAGGTGAAGAAGCACCCAAGCTGATGATCACCTTCGAAATCGGCGAGAAGGTCAAGGTCAACGATGGCCCGTTCGAGGATTTCGACGGCATGGTCGAGGGCGTGGACGACGACAACCAGAAACTGAAGGTCTCGGTTTCGATCTTTGGTCGCGAAACCCCGGTCGAGCTGGACTTTACGCAGGTGACCAAACAGGGCTAAGCGCTGTATGCTTGTAATAAACGCCGCGATGCTTCGAGCATCGCGGCGTTTTTTTGTTTTGGTGCCCCACTTTTTCACCCAGCACCAAGGAGCGGTCCAAACGACAAGGCGTAGTCTTTGCTAGGGTCGGCCCGGAATAAGTTCTTGTTGTTGAAGAACTGTCAGAATGTCGAGGATTGTCGAAGGGCTGACATCAACGGATCCGTCCAGAAAAACGCCAAGACCGCCTTCTCCGATCTCACGCGGGCCGCCTTTTTCATACGCTGGATCAAGTGACGCAAGCTCTGCCGGCAGTTCCGGGCATAACGGGGTTTCGTTCAGTACAAGATCCACGGCAGCCAACATCAACTCCTTTACGGAGTCCAAAGTGTCGTCTTCCAGCAGTTGCTCTCGCTGTTCTTCGGGGGCCGTGAGTGTAAGATCAATGAGTTTGAAATAGGCGCAGTTATCACGCAATTCGACAGTTGCTTCGGTGGACATTTTGGCCAAGATAGCTCTTTTTTCTTCGCCGCGCTGAAAGTCGCGTTCGCTGGTGCGGCTGCATTCGAAGATCGTGACTGTTACATCCCCATCCAGATCTATCGCATCGTCCTCGGCTTTGAAGCTCAAGTCGTCAAGTCGGACTTGCAGACCACAATTGTCGACGATCGCATTGTCAGCCAACCGCTCAGGCACAATTTTCTGAATTTCGCGCAGATCGAGAAGGGCACCAACCCCGATCCGAGTGGGCGCAGCAGCAGTGAGGTTCAGATCAAGCGTATATGGCAGTTCGGTATCGCGAACGGGTAGTGTTGCGTCGATGACAAAGTCCACCTCTTGCGCGTCGGGTGCTCGGGCGTCCAGAAAAGCTGCCATAAGGGCTGGTAGAATAAACCAAAGTCTCATTCAGCAAACTCCAACACGCCAAGTTCCTTTAACCCGGCAAGGACTTTAACTATCGTCTCGGCGCTTACATCGGCCGAACCGACAACAGCAGCGCCCATTCCTCCTGGTGCAATTTCGCGTGTTCCACCGGTCTCGTAAATCGGATCAAGCACAGAAAACTCTTCAGGCAGTGGCGGACAAACCGGATTGGCTGCCAAGAACTCACCACCCTTTTCAAGAACAGCTTCGTTGATACGGTTGGTCAGGCCGAAAAGGTTGGTAACAGCTCCGATGAACCCGCGCGGGCTAAGGTCGGCACTTTCGATGCTGAATGTTAGGCATTGGCCCTTAACTTCTGCCTTGGCGACTGCAATCGCATCCACCGTTGCCCCGAAATACTGAAAGCCAGGATCTTCATTTCGCTTGCACCGCGTAAACCGGGCGCGGGCGGAACCTTCAACCCTTACGGTTTCACCGATTGCGGTGACATCTCGGATCTCGAGATAGATCTGGCGCTTACAGCTTTCTTCCAAGGGGCCAGTCAGTATCTGAGGCGCCTTTTCCTGCAATCCGCGCAAGTCCATGAACGCCCGCAATCGCAGGCGGGTTGGACTGGATTCCTCTAGGCCGCCGTAGACGGTGAAGGGCACGGGAATGTCGCGCAGGGGAACTTCCTTGGTCAGTTTGACTTGAAAGCGACCGGCATAGGTGGCGGGATCAATTCCTGCCGTGTTGAGTGACGAAGCGTTTTTGGACGCTTCGGTTTGGGCAATTGTCTCGGACACCACACCCTGATCTTGGGCTTTGCTGCCGCATCCGGGCAACATAGCAATAAGAACGCTGACCAGTAGCCCCTTGTTTAGTCGAGATGATGCCATCCCAGACCGCCCCTTCTGTAACCAAGTTGCCCTAAGATACCCACCGGTGCTCCTTAAGCAACGTATGTCTTTGAAAACTTTTTGTTTCACGTGCAAATACTGGCGATTTGGTCCGATCAGAGCCAAATACGGTTGCTCTGGAGTATTTCGCCAGTCTCTTTCCAACGTCTTCGGTCCGGTATCATCGCCGATGTTATCGCCTTCGAACAAAACTCATTGGTGGGAAGAGGCGTGGATCAAGCTGAGCTTTGCTGAATGCACGATGCTCAGAGCGACTTTAGCAACGCCGCGAAGCTTTAGGCTCCGCGGCGTACTTTTAAAATTGGATTTCTATGTGTGAATCTACTGCGCCTGAACCATAGCCGCGCGCAGCAGTTGTGGGCGATCGGTCTGGGACGGCAAGAATACGGCTTGCGATCCGGCGTCGAGTGCCGAAAGGCTCGCATCATACCACTGCATCGCCAGATCACGACGCTCCTGCACGCCGAAGCCTTCGCGCAGGTGGTGACCAATCAGCTCTCCGTAGGCGGGTTCACCCATAGCGACCAGCATAAGCGCAGAACCAACAGCGGTATCCATGTTGTCCTGACGGTAGCCAATCGCAAGGCAGACTTTGCTTGTTGCTGCAAGATCTTCGGGGCTGAGTCCGGAATCCAGCGCAAGCTTGCGCATCTGGGTCTCTGCGTCGGATTTCGAGTTGAGAGACAAGGCGACAACTTGCGGTGCCAACATGTCGCCGTACGAGTCGCACTGGGCCGCCACCTGATCCGGCGTCAACCCCTGAACATCCTGAAGCAGTTCTTCGCCGCGCGCCATTGCGTAGCTACGTGCAAGGCAGAACTGCTCGCTGAGCGCGAAGTCAGGGTCGGGCATGTTCGACAGAGTTGTATAGCCGCCATTGGTCGATGTTTGCAGCATGACACCACTGCAGCGATTGGCCAGCGATTGGCCTCCAGTTCCGCCGGAAAACAGGCTCGGCAGACTGGTAGATTGTGTTTCGGCAGTGGCCGTCTCTGGCTCGACCTCCTGAGGCGTAGCAACCGGTGTGGTCTGTGCGGGCGCCTGAGGTGCCGCAGCCACAGCAGATCCGCTATGGAGTTTTTGGCGGTACGCCATAAGGAGAGGCTGGCCCGAAAGTTGCATTGTGGCTTGTCCGCCGCTTGTCGCCCAGTAGTAGGCTTGCATCAGAAAGTCGTTTTGATACGGCTGGAAGTCATACCCGTTCACGGGATAACCCATTGTAGCTTGATAGCGCTCGATCGCTGATCGGGTGCCACGACCGACCTGGCCATCGACACGCCCGGCGTTATAGCCGAAATAGTTGAGCGCCGTTTGGGTTTGCGCCCCTTGTGTGGTCGACGGAATACCCGGTCGGTACGTCCGGGTTGTTGTCCGTGCCTTTTTCTTCTGCTGGTCCTTTCCGATCGCGTAACCTACCACCCCACCGACAACGGCGCCGCCGAGGAAATCACCGGCGTCTGCTTGGGCTGTCTGAGGCGTGGATGCGGCGAACGAGACTGCAATGACAAGTGTTGCTGCTAAACGAAAAATCATAATTAACCTCCACCAGAAATAACTATTTTCACAGAGTATAGCACAGCCAAGGCGCGCGCGGGTATCAAAGCTGTTGAATGGCTGAAGCTCGGGTTGTTTGCCAGCCAGCTTGCGTGTTTTGCGGCGGTGTTTTTCCAAGTAGTATAAGTTATTAACGCCTTATTGTATCGTGGCATGCTGAACGTCCGGAACCTCTCTGGAATGACGGAAAGGATCGCTTGCGAAGTGCCCTCGAAGCCTACGCCTTGCTTTGTACGCGTGGGGCCGATTCTATGATTCCGAATTGGGGTGCGGCCCACTTGCCAACCCCTTCGTTCCGCTATACATGCCGCACTATCGTCTTCGGGCGAGATTCTCTCGTGGGAGATTGCAGGGATCGCGATCCCGGATCGGACCACGCAACATAAACCGGGTGGAACGCGTTTCACCTACGTTGAAAGGAAAACCAAATGGCCAAGAAGCTTGCTGGTACAATGAAGCTGCAGGTTCCTGCAGGTCAGGCGAACCCGTCGCCGCCAGTTGGTCCGGCGCTGGGTCAGCGCGGCATCAACATCATGGAATTCTGCAAGGCGTTCAACGCCAAGACTGCAGACATGGAGCAAGGCGCGCCTTGCCCGACCGTGATCACCTATTATCAGGACAAGTCCTTCACCATGGACATCAAGACGCCGCCCGCGTCTTATTACCTGAAAAAAGCCGCTGGCCTGAAGCCGGTTGGCAAGCGTAACCGTCCCCGTGGCGCGGAAAATCCCGGTCGTGAGACCGTGGCCACCGTGACCAGCAAGCAGGTTCGCGAAATCGCCGAAGCCAAAATGAAAGATCTGAACGCCAACGACGTCGAAGGCGCAATGCAGATCATCCTGGGCTCGGCCCGCTCTATGGGCATCGAGGTGAAGTAAGATGGCAAAACTTGGTAAACGCACCCGCGCTGCGCGCGACGCTGTCGCTGGCAAGGAAAACCTGTCGGTCGAAGAAGCAGTTGCCCTGGTCAAAGCCAATGCAACCTCGAAATTCGACGAGACCATCGAAATCGCACTGAACCTGGGCGTTGATACGCGCCACGCGGACCAGATGGTTCGTGGCGTTATCGGTCTGCCGAACGGTACCGGTAAAGCGATGCGCGTTGCTGTTTTCGCTCGTGGCCCCAAGGCGGACGAAGCGAAAGAAGCTGGCGCAGATATCATTGGTGCAGAGGACCTGATGGAAACCATTCAGGGCGGCACTATCGAATTCGATCGCTGCATTGCAACCCCGGACATGATGCCGATCGTCGGTCGTCTGGGCAAGGTTCTGGGCCCCCGCAACCTGATGCCGAACCCCAAGGTTGGCACCGTGACCATGGACGTGAAAGCGGCCGTGGAAGCAGCCAAAGGTGGTGAAGTTCAGTTCAAGGCGGAAAAAGGCGGTGTTGTACACGCCGGTGTTGGCAAAGCGTCGTTCGACGAAGCCAAGCTGGTCGAAAACGTCCGCGCCTTTGTCTCGGCTGTGGCCAAGGCGAAACCGTCGGGCGCCAAAGGCACCTACATGAAGAAAATCGCGCTGAGCTCGACCATGGGCCCTGGCGTGACTCTGGACGTGGCAGAAGCATCGGGCGAATAAGTACCGGCGTTCAGCTTTGAAAAATTGATCCCGGGTGGTGCGAACTGCCCGGGATTTTCTTTTCTTGCGTTCGATGCAAATGTGGTCCGGTATCCAATGCTGTGCTCATAAACAATCGGAATCAAGCCATGGAAACCAAGCGCGAACTCCTTCGAAGGTTCCTCAAAGGCTTGGAGACCGGTGACGCTATGGCGGCTGCTGTGGTCAATGAAAAGAAGTACATACAGCACAATCCCCAAACCCACGAAGGCAGTGAAGGTATTGCAGACTTGTTCGCGCGCTTGTCCAAGACATCACCCAAGGTGACGTTTAAGCGCGTGTTCGAAGACGGTGATTTTGCCTTTGCGCATATCGAATACGATTTCAGCAGTCTGCGTGCAGCGTTTGAGGTGTTTCGGTTCGAAGATGGTAAAGCTGTAGAGCATTGGGACAACATTCAACCTTTGCGCGGCCCTAACCTGTCTGGACGCGGAATGCAGGATGGCCACGCTGTAATAACGGATTTGCAGAAGACGGAAGAAAATCGAGCGATTAGCAGTTTGTTTGTCAAAGATGTGCTGATCAAACGCCGGTTTGACAGGTTGGCGGACTTCGTTGCCGAGGACCTGAAACAGCACAATCCGGATATGGCCGACGGTATTTTAGCCCTCAAAGGCGTGTTGGAGGGCAAAAACGAAGGCGAACCGGTATTTGTTTACGCGCAATTGCACAGGGTTTTAGCTGAGGGCAACTTCGTTCTTTGTGTATGTGAAGGTCAGAGAAGTGGAGTGCATTCCAGCTTTTACGATCTGTATCGTTGGGATGCTGGTCGCATCGTCGAACATTGGAGCACAATCGAAGACGTTCCGCCACGCGAGGAATGGAAGAACGACAACGGAAAGTTTTGAAGCTGCGGTCGGAAACCAACTGTTGTTTGATCCGATCTGAAAGCAATTTACCCCTTGGAAACCCCGCCTAACTGCCCTAAGTAGGGCTACGAAATAAAGCGTGCGATTCGTCGTGCGCTTTATTTTGTTTCGTCCAAGACGGTGGGTGGTGCCATTCGGCCCCTTAATTCCCTGCCTGAGACGGGTAAGACCAAAGAATTTCGGGGGCTCTGGCCCTCGGGCGAATTTTGGCTCAACCCCGTAACAACGGACCTGAACGCTGGGGCGCAAGCCGCAGCAAATATGAGCCGGGGTGAGATATCGCCCCAAACTTGGAGAGAACTGTGGATAGAGCCCAGAAAGAGAAAGTGGTCGAGGAACTCGGCCAGATCTTCGAAAGCTCTGGCGTCGTGGTGGTTTCGCACTACGCCGGTCTGACAGTTGCCGAGATGCAGGACCTTCGCGCACGTGCTCGTGACGCGGGTGGCGCCGTGCGTGTTGCCAAGAACAGGCTCGCCAAAATCGCCCTCGACGGAAAGCCATGTGCAAGCATTGCTGACCTGCTGACGGGTATGACCGTTCTGACCTATTCCGAAGACCCCGTGGCAGCAGCCAAGGTGGCCGAGGACTTCGCCAAGGATAACAAGAATTTTGAGATTCTTGGTGGCGCAATGGGTGAGAACGCTCTGGACCGCAAAGGCGTCGAAACAGTTTCGAAAATGCCGTCTCGCGAGGAGCTTATTGCTTCGATCGTGGGCTGCATTGGCGCACCTGCTTCGAACATCGCCGGCGCGATTGGCGCACCTGCAAGCAACATCGCAAGCATCCTTTCCACCATCGAAGAGAAGGCGGAAGCTGCGTAAGCGGTTGGCACTGAATGATCTGCGTAGGGCAAATGCCCTGACGTTGGAACACACACTGTAAAACGGAAAGAGCTGATAAAATGGCTGATCTGAA
Source organism: Ruegeria sp. CDSA079 (assembly GCF_059612245.1). Classification (NCBI taxonomy): domain Bacteria; kingdom Pseudomonadati; phylum Pseudomonadota; class Alphaproteobacteria; order Rhodobacterales; family Roseobacteraceae; genus Ruegeria; species Ruegeria sp. CDSA079. The sequence goes on from NZ_JBXWQF010000013.1 coordinate 94,455, forward strand.
AGCACTCGCAGAAAGCATCGTGGGTCTGACCCTGCTGGAAGCACAAGAACTGAAAACCATCCTCAAAGACGAATATGGCATCGAGCCCGCAGCTGGCGGCGCAGTTGTCATGGCAGCTGGCGGCGACGCCGGTGGCGCAGCTGAGGAAGAAAAAACCGAATTCGACGTCGTTCTGAAGAACGCCGGCGCTTCGAAAATCAACGTGATCAAAGAAGTTCGCGGCATCACCGGTCTGGGCCTGAAAGAAGCCAAGGAACTGGTCGAAGCTGGCGGCAAGATCAAAGAAGGCGTGTCGAAAGACGAAGCCGAAGAAGTCAAAGGCAAGCTGGAAGCAGCTGGCGCCGAAGTCGAGCTGGCCTAAGTCAGTCGACAGATACGTCGCTGACGTATCGTAATATTTGGCTGGATCCGGAGAAATTCGGGTCCAGCCGAACCTGTCTTAGAAAGGGCCTCAGCACGTGGGGCGTTTTCTAAGACACGGTTTCGGATCGGGAGGTTGCCTTCGGGACGGTGGCCATGAATTGATCCGGACGTGTTATCTCGATTGTGCAAGATGCCGGGGCCCGACGGTGTCTTTGCCCGCTGAGAACATCGAAAGGTGACATCTGACATGGCTCAAACGTTCCTTGGCCAGAAACGTCTTCGTAAATATTACGGCAAAATCCGCGAAGTGCTGGAAATGCCGAACCTCATTGAGGTCCAGAAATCTTCTTATGATCTATTCCTGCGCTCCGGCGATGCAGAGCAGCCCGCTGACGGCGAAGGCATCAAGGGCGTGTTCCAGTCGGTTTTCCCGATCAAGGATTTCAACGAAACCTCTGTTCTGGAGTTCGTGAAATACGATTTGGAAAAACCCAAATACGACGTCGAAGAGTGTATGCAGCGCGACATGACCTACAGCGCGCCGCTGAAGGTCACCCTGCGTCTGATCGTGTTCGATGTCGATGAGGACACTGGCGCTAAATCGGTAAAAGACATCAAGGAACAGGATGTCTTCATGGGCGACATGCCTTTGATGACGCCGAACGGCACCTTTGTCGTGAACGGGACCGAGCGTGTGATCGTATCCCAGATGCACCGCTCGCCCGGTGTGTTCTTTGACCACGACAAGGGCAAGACCCATTCCTCGGGCAAGCTGCTGTTTGCCTGCCGCATCATCCCGTATCGCGGCAGCTGGCTGGACTTTGAGTTCGACGCCAAAGACATCGTGTTCGCCCGGATCGACCGTCGCCGCAAGCTGCCTGTGACCACTCTGCTTTACGCGCTGGGTCTGGATCAGGAAGCGATCATGGACGCGTATTATAACACCGTGTCTTATAAGCTGGACAAGAAGAAGGGCTGGATCACTCCGTTCTTCCCCGAGCGTGTGCGCGGCACTCGTCCGACCTATGATCTGATTGACGCAAAGTCTGGCGAAGTGATTGCCGAAGCAGGTAAGAAAGTCACCCCGCGCGCGGTCAAAAAGCTGATCGACGAAGGCAACGTCACCGACCTGCTGGTACCGTTTGAAAACATCGTCGGCAAGTTTGTCGCCAAGGACATCATCAACGAAGAAAACGGCGCGATCTATGTCGAAGCCGGTGATGAGTTGACCCTGGAATACGACAAAGGCGGCGACCTGATTGGTGGTACCGTCAAAGACCTGATCGACGCAGGCATCAAAGACATTCCGGTTCTGGACATCGACAACATCAATGTCGGCCCCTACATGCGCAACACCATGGCTCAGGACAAGAACCTGAACCGTGAAAGCGCGCTGATGGACATCTACCGCGTCATGCGCCCGGGCGAGCCGCCCACCGTCGAAGCCGCGTCGGCTCTTTTCGACACCCTGTTCTTCGACAGCGAGCGTTACGACCTGTCCGCCGTTGGCCGCGTGAAGATGAACATGCGTCTGGCTCTGGATGCGCCGGATACCCTGCGCACCCTGCGCCGCGAAGACATCGTCGCCTGCATCAAGGCGCTGGTGGAGCTGCGCGACGGCAAAGGAGACATCGACGATATCGACCACCTCGGCAACCGCCGTGTACGTTCGGTCGGTGAACTGATGGAAAACCAGTACCGCGTCGGTCTGCTGCGCATGGAGCGCGCGATCAAAGAGCGTATGTCGTCGGTCGAGATCGACACCGTCATGCCTCAGGACCTGATCAACGCGAAACCGGCCGCTGCTGCTGTTCGTGAATTCTTTGGCTCGTCGCAGCTGTCGCAGTTCATGGACCAGACCAACCCGCTGTCGGAAGTCACGCACAAACGCCGTCTTTCGGCGCTTGGCCCCGGTGGTCTGACACGTGAACGTGCGGGCTTTGAGGTGCGCGACGTGCACCCGACCCACTATGGTCGGATGTGCCCGATTGAAACGCCGGAAGGTCCGAACATCGGTCTGATCAACTCGCTGGCCACCTTTGCCCGTGTGAACAAGTATGGCTTCATCGAAACACCTTACCGCGTCGTCAAAGACGCCGAGGTGACCGATGAGGTTCATTACATGTCCGCGACCGAGGAAATGCGCCACACCGTGGCACAGGCGAACGCGACTCTGGATGCAGATGGCAAGTTCATCAACGATCTGGTGTCGACACGTCAGTCGGGTGACTACACGCTTGCTCCGCGCGAGAATGTCGACCTGATCGACGTAAGCCCGAAACAGCTGGTCTCGGTCGCCGCATCGCTGATCCCGTTCCTTGAAAATGACGACGCTAACCGTGCTCTTATGGGCTCGAACATGCAACGTCAGGCGGTTCCGCTTTTGCGGGCCGAAGCGCCGCTGGTTGGTACCGGGATCGAGGAAAAGGTTGCGATCGACTCGGGTGCTGCGATTCAGGCGAAACGCGCCGGTATCATCGACCAGGTCGATGCCCAGCGTATCGTTATTCGCGCCACCGAAGATCTGGAACTGGGCGACGCGGGCGTTGACATCTATCGTCTGCGCAAGTTCCAGCGTTCGAACCAGAACACCTGCATCAACCAGCGTCCGCTGATCAAGGTGGGTGACACCGTCCAGAAGGGCGAAGTCATTGCTGATGGTCCTTCGACGGATATGGGTGAACTGGCTCTGGGTAAGAACGTGGTCGTCGCGTTCATGCCGTGGAACGGTTACAACTACGAAGATTCGATCCTGATCTCGGAACGTATCGCGCGTGACGACGTCTTTACCTCGGTTCATATCGAGGAATTCGAAGTCGCCGCCCGTGACACCAAACTGGGCCCGGAAGAGATCACCCGCGACATCCCGAACGTCGGTGAAGAAGCGCTGCGCAACCTCGACGAGGCCGGCATCGTTTACATCGGTGCGGATGTTGAGCCGGGCGATATTCTGGTCGGCAAGATCACTCCGAAGGGCGAAAGCCCGATGACCCCGGAAGAAAAGCTGCTGCGCGCCATCTTTGGTGAAAAAGCATCTGACGTGCGCGACACCTCGCTGCGCGTGAAGCCGGGCGATTACGGTACGGTCGTTGAGGTTCGCGTCTTCAACCGTCACGGCGTCGAAAAAGACGAACGTGCGCTGCAGATCGAGCGTGAGGAAGTCGAGCGTCTGGCCCGTGACCGGGACGACGAGCTGGCGATCCTGGACCGCAACATCTATGCGCGTCTGCAAGGCCTGATCCTGGGTAAAACTGCGGTCAAAGGCCCGAAAGGCGTCAAGGCTGGGTCAGTGATCACCGAGGACCTGCTGGAAACCCTGACCCGTGGTCAGTGGTGGCAGCTGGCGCTGGAAGGTGAGCAGGACGCACAGATCGTCGAAGCCCTGAACGAGCAGTACGAAGTACAAAAGCGTGCTCTGGACGCCCGTTTCGAAGACAAGGTCGAAAAGGTCCGCCGTGGCGACGACCTCCCGCCGGGTGTGATGAAGATGGTCAAAGTCTTCATCGCCGTGAAGCGCAAGCTGCAGCCGGGCGACAAGATGGCCGGTCGTCACGGGAACAAAGGTGTGATTTCCAAGGTTGTTCCGATGGAAGACATGCCGTTCCTTGCCGATGGTACTCCGGTTGACTTCTGTCTGAACCCGCTGGGTGTGCCTTCGCGTATGAACGTTGGTCAGATCCTTGAAACCCACATGGGTTGGGCCGCACGCGGTCTGGGTCTGAACATCGACGACGCATTGGGTGAATACCGCCGTTCCGGCGACCTGACCCCGGTGCGCGAAGCGATGAAGTTGGCTTATGGTGAAAATGTCTACGAAGAAGGCATCACCGGTCTGGACGAGGATCACCTGATCGAGGCTGCGGGCAACGTGACCCGTGGTGTTCCGATCGCGACCCCGGTCTTCGACGGTGCCAAAGAGGCTGACGTCAACGACGCGCTGGTGCGTGCAGGCTTCTCGGAAAGCGGTCAGTCGATCCTGTTCGACGGCCGTACCGGTGAGCAATTCGCACGTCCGGTGACCGTGGGCATCAAATACCTGCTGAAACTGCACCACCTTGTGGACGACAAAATCCACGCGCGTTCGACCGGGCCGTACAGCCTGGTTACCCAGCAGCCGCTGGGTGGTAAGGCGCAGTTCGGTGGTCAGCGCTTTGGTGAGATGGAAGTCTGGGCTCTGGAAGCTTACGGCGCCGCCTACACCCTGCAGGAGATGCTCACCGTGAAATCGGATGACGTCGCCGGCCGGACCAAGGTCTATGAGTCGATCGTCAAGGGCGAGGATAACTTTGAAGCGGGCGTGCCGGAATCGTTCAACGTTCTGGTGAAAGAAGTCCGTGGCCTCGGCCTGAATATGGAACTCCTGGATGCGGAGGAAGAGTAGGGGCGGCAACGCCCCACACTCATCCCATCCCAATTTGTAAGGACGCAAAATGAACCAGGAAATCACCAACAACCCGTTCAACCCGCTGACGCCGCCGAAAGTCTTTGACGAAATCAAAGTCTCGTTGGCCTCGCCCGAGCGGATTCTGTCTTGGTCCTATGGCGAGATCAAGAAACCCGAAACCATCAACTACCGGACGTTCAAGCCTGAACGTGACGGTCTGTTCTGCGCGCGTATCTTTGGCCCGATCAAAGATTACGAATGTCTGTGCGGCAAATATAAGCGAATGAAGTATCGCGGCGTTGTCTGCGAAAAATGCGGTGTGGAAGTCACCCTGCAGAAAGTCCGCCGCGAGCGTATGGGCCACATCGAACTGGCCGCGCCCGTCGCGCATATCTGGTTCCTGAAATCGCTGCCGTCCCGCATCGGTCTGATGCTGGACATGACGCTGCGCGATCTGGAACGTGTTCTGTACTTTGAAAACTATGTTGTCATCGAGCCCGGTCTGACCGACCTGACCTACGGCCAGATGCTGACCGAAGAAGAGTACATGGATGCGCAGGATGCCTATGGCATGGACGCGTTCACCGCGAATATCGGTGCCGAAGCCATCCGCGAGATGCTGGCCCAGATCGATCTGGAAGCAGAAGCCGAGCAGCTGCGCGCTGATCTGGCCGAAGCAACCGGCGAACTGAAGCCCAAGAAGATCATCAAGCGCCTGAAGGTTGTTGAATCTTTCCTCGAGTCGGGCAACCGGCCTGAGTGGATGGTAATGACCGTGATTCCGGTCATTCCGCCGGAGCTGCGTCCGTTGGTTCCGCTGGATGGTGGCCGTTTCGCGACCTCGGATCTGAACGATCTGTATCGCCGCGTCATCAACCGGAACAACCGTCTGAAGCGCCTGATCGAGCTGCGCGCACCTGACATCATCGTCCGCAATGAAAAGCGGATGCTGCAGGAATCCGTTGATGCTCTGTTCGACAACGGCCGTCGTGGCCGCGTGATCACAGGCGCCAACAAGCGTCCGCTGAAATCGCTGTCGGACATGCTGAAAGGCAAGCAGGGCCGCTTCCGTCAGAACCTTCTGGGTAAGCGCGTTGACTTCTCGGGCCGTTCGGTCATCGTGACTGGTCCGGAGCTTAAGCTGCACCAGTGTGGTCTGCCCAAGAAGATGGCTCTGGAACTGTTCAAGCCCTTCATCTACTCGCGCCTTGAAGCCAAGGGTCTGTCTTCGACCGTGAAGCAGGCGAAGAAACTGGTCGAGAAAGAGCGTCCCGAAGTGTGGGATATCCTCGACGAGGTGATCCGCGAACACCCTGTCATGCTGAACCGTGCGCCGACGCTGCACCGTCTTGGCATTCAGGCGTTTGAGCCGGTTCTGATCGAAGGTAAAGCCATCCAGCTGCACCCGCTGGTCTGTTCGGCCTTTAACGCCGACTTCGACGGTGACCAGATGGCCGTTCACGTTCCGCTGAGCCTTGAGGCACAGCTGGAAGCGCGTGTTCTGATGATGTCGACCAACAACGTTCTGTCGCCTGCAAACGGCGCGCCGATCATCGTTCCGTCGCAGGATATGATCCTGGGTCTGTACTATGTGACGCTGGAACGCGAAGGCATGCCGGGCGAAGGCAAGGTCTTTGGGTCGATCGACGAAGTTCAGCACGCGCTGGATTCAGGTGAAGTGCATCTGCACACCAAGATCACCGCGCGGATCACCCAGATCGACGACGAAGGTAACGAAGTTCAGAAGCGCTATGAAACCACTCCGGGCCGTCTGCGTCTGGGTGCTCTGCTGCCGATGAACAACAAGGCACCGTTCGAGCTGGTCAACCGCCTGCTGCGGAAGAAAGAAGTGCAGCAGGTGATCGACACGGTCTACCGCTACTGCGGTCAGAAAGAGTCGGTTATCTTCTGTGACCAGATCATGTCGATGGGCTTCAAAGAAGCGTTCAAGGCGGGCATCTCGTTTGGTAAGGACGACATGGTCATTCCAGGCGACAAGTGGGGCATCGTTGATGACACCCGTAGTCAGGTGAAAGACTTTGAACAACAGTACATGGACGGCCTGATCACTCAGGGCGAAAAGTACAACAAGGTTGTCGATGCCTGGTCGAAGTGTAACGACCGCGTGACTGAGGCGATGATGAGCACGATCTCATCCTCGGATCGGGCAGCGGACGGGTCCGAACAGGAACCGAACTCGGTCTACATGATGGCCCACTCGGGTGCGCGTGGCTCGGTCACTCAGATGAAGCAGCTGGGCGGTATGCGCGGCCTGATGGCCAAGCCGAACGGTGACATCATCGAGACGCCGATCATCTCGAACTTTAAAGAAGGTCTGACCGTTCTCGAGTACTTCAACTCGACCCACGGTGCCCGTAAGGGTCTGTCGGATACCGCTCTGAAGACGGCGAACTCGGGTTACCTGACCCGTCGTCTGGTGGACGTGGCGCAGGACTGCATCGTTCGTGAAATCGATTGTGGCACCGAGCGCGCGATCACAGCCGAAGCAGCCGTGAACGACGGTGAGGTTGTTGCCTCGCTGGCGGAACGAGTGCTGGGCCGTGTCTCGGCGGACGATGTTCTGCGTCCGGGCACCGATGAGGTGATCGTCGCAGCAGGTCAGCTGATCGACGAACGTATGGCCGACATCATTGATGAAGCCGGTGTTGCCTCGATGCGCATCCGTTCGCCTCTGACCTGTGAGTCCGAGGAAGGGGTCTGTGCAACTTGCTACGGTCGTGACCTTGCACGTGGTACCATGGTGAACACCGGTGAAGCTGTCGGCATCATCGCCGCCCAGTCCATCGGTGAACCCGGTACGCAGCTGACAATGCGGACCTTCCACATCGGTGGGGTTGCCCAAGGTGGTCAGCAGTCGTTCCAGGAAGCCAGCCAGGAAGGCATCGTTTCCTTCGAGAACCCACAGATCCTGGCCAATGCCGCAGGCGAAAACCTGGTCATGGGCCGGAACATGAAGCTGGTGATCAAAGACGAGCATGGTGAAGAGCGTGCCAGCCACAAGCTGGGCTACGGCTCCAAGCTGTTCGTCAAGGATGGTGCCAAGGTTGCTCGCGGTGACAAGCTGTACGAATGGGACCCCTACACTCTGCCGATCATCGCCGAGAAAGCCGGTACCGCGAAGTATGTCGACCTGGTTTCGGGCATTGCTGTCCGCGATGAGACCGACGACGCAACCGGCATGACCCAGAAGATCGTGATCGACTGGCGCGCGGCCCCCAAAGGCAGCGACCTCAAGCCCGAGATCATTCTGGTCGGTGAAGATGGCGAGCCGGTCCGCAACGATGCGGGCAACCCGGTTCACTATCCGATGTCTGTGGATGCGATCCTGTCGATCGAAGACGGTCAGGAGATCCAGGCCGGTGAAGTTGTCGCGCGTATCCCGCGTGAAGGCGCCAAGACCAAGGACATCACCGGTGGTTTGCCGCGTGTGGCCGAACTGTTCGAAGCCCGCCGTCCGAAAGATCACGCGATCATCGCAGAAGCCGATGGTTACGTGCGCTTTGGCCGCGACTACAAGAACAAGCGCCGCATCAGCATCGAACCGGCTGACGAGTCCATGGAGACCATCGAGTACATGGTACCCAAGGGCAAGCACATCCCGGTCGCCGAAGGGGACTTCATCCAGAAGGGTGAATACCTGATGGACGGTAACCCGGCTCCGCATGACATCCTGTCCATCATGGGCGTCGAAGCGCTGGCGGATTACATGATCGACGAGGTGCAGGACGTGTATCGTCTGCAAGGCGTGAAGATCAACGACAAGCACATCGAAGTTATCGTGCGCCAGATGCTGCAGAAGTGGGAGATCCTGGATTCAGGCGACACCACCCTGCTGAAAGGCGAGCATGTCGACAAGCAGGAGTTCGACGCAGCCAACGAGAAGACGTTGGCCCGCGGCGGTCGTCCGGCACAGGGCGAGCCGATCCTTCTGGGGATCACCAAGGCCTCGCTGCAGACGCGTTCGTTCATCTCGGCGGCGTCGTTCCAGGAAACCACTCGCGTGCTGACCGAAGCTTCGGTTCAGGGCAAGAAAGACAAGCTGGTTGGCCTGAAAGAGAACGTCATCGTCGGTCGTCTGATCCCCGCCGGTACCGGTGGCGCAACTCAGGCTGTCCGCCACATCGCGCAGTCGCGTGACAACGTAGTCATCGAAGCCCGCCGGGAAGAGGCCGAAGCGGCCGCCGCTCTGGCTGCGCCGACCTTTGACGACGACATGGTCGGTGATGAGCTGGACGTTCTGGTGGAAACACCGGAAAGCCGCGAATAAATCTGAGCCCAGTGAATTGAAGAAGGCCCTGCAAAACTGCGGGGCCTTTTTTGTGGGCGAGCGTTGAAGGGAGCGGCCGATGACGTACCAGCTAAATCCGGGGTCGCTAGGCAGGTTTATTCACTGTTCAGACATCCAGCGTGCGATGATTCTCTAACTCCTAGAGGTGGCCTGTGCCTTGAGCTGGTCCGCAAGCTGATCAAACACCAACCTGATCCTGCGCGCCGTGTGTAGCTCTGAATGAGTGGCGAGCCAAATTGGGAACTTAAAGGGCTCGCGTTCGGGTAACACCCGCTCGATGTCAGGTGTCAGTGCGGCCACCTCATCCGACATGATACCGACGCCGAAACCTTGGCACACCAACTCCCATGAGACTATCCCGCTTTGTGAGCCGATCCGGAAATTCTTGCGGGTGACATCAATTCCTGCCGGATTGAGATAGCCGATCATCGTGTCAACATCGCCAAATCCGACGAAGTCCAACTTTACAAGTTCGCCCTCATTTTTGGGTCGTCCGACCTGATCAAGGTATGACGGAGCGGCATAAAAACGCGCTGTCGCTTCCGCTACAAGCTTCGCGATCAGATCCGGCTGCGTTGGGCGTATGTGCCGGATGGCGATATCGGCTTCACGCCGATGAATATCGCGCACTTCATTTGAAGCGACAATGTCGATCTCAAGTCGTGGTGCCGCAAGTCTAATCTGCTTTAGCATATGCGGAAGCTGATAGGTGGACATCACGTCCGACGCCGTGATCCTGACTTGCCCCTCGACAGCTTGTGACTGGCTTGTGGCGGTAAGCGAAATCCTGTTTGCAACATCTGCCATTTCCCTGACATGCAACAAGAGCTCCGCGCCCGCGGTGGTCAGGTTAAGCGACTTTCCGACTCTTTCAAACAAGGTGATTCCAAGTGCCAGTTCAAGGGCTGCAACCTGACGGCCGACGGTGGGCTGGGTTTGCTCAAGAACACGGGCCGCTGCGGAAAAAGAGCCTTCTTCTGCTGTCGCGAGAAAAGACCGCACTTGATTCCAGTCGAAATTGATGGCTTTCCAATTCATGCATAAATGCATAACGCTTCTTCATCCTGAAGTAATTCCAAAAGTTTGTGTTTGAATTTACTAAGGGCAGCAATTGGCTTGAAAGAAAGTAATGAAATGGCTGCTTTGTCTAAGAATGCTGCGTTCTGGAGCAAAATTTCGCGCAAGTATGCGGCTGATCCAATCCGGAACATGGAAGGGTATCTGAACACGCTCGAACGAACAAAGTCGTACCTGAAAGCCCAAGACAGCATACTGGAGATTGGTTGTGGGACAGGTTCAACCGCGCTGCTGCTTGCACAGCATGTAGCTCATGTCACTGCCTCCGATCTTGCACCGGGGATGATCGAGATCGCCGAAGAAAAACGCGACGAAGAAGGATTGCAGAATGTGACGTTCAAAGTGGCGGAAGTTCTCGAGCACGATTTTGGCGAAGGTTCATACGACGCTGTCCTGGCGCATAACCTACTTCACCTCTTGCCTGACCTGGACCGAGCACTTGAACAGATTTCTTCGCTCTTACAACCCGGTGGGATTTTCATTTCCAAGACTGTCTGCGCTCCGCAGAAAAAAGGCTTCAAATACGTTGCAATCAGCCGGATCGCGATCCCGATCATGCAGGCGCTTGGGAAAGCCCCGTTTGTGAATTTCGTTTCCGGAGCTGAACTCGAGCAACGAGTTGCGCGTTCGGGCTTCAAAACCTTAGAGATAGTAGATCAAGCCGGGTTGCTACCGAGCCGGTATATTGTTGCGCAAAAAGTCTGATCCCGTTCAGAACCCTAATTCCTTTGGGATGAACCTTGGATAACAGCTTCAAGCGATATTGACATCCCAATCAAGACCTCGGCCAATGCGTGGAATTTCCTTGCGCGGAGCCTAACCAATATGACGCCGAATACGAAAGGTGCTTTGCTGATGATGGGCAGCATGGCGGCGTTTACCGTGAACGATGCGTTGGTGAAGGTTGCGCTTCAGGACCTGCCGCTGTTTCAGTTGGTGGCCATCAGGGGTGCGCTGGCCGTGGTTCTGGTGTACCTATTGGCGCGGTCTTTGGGCGCGCTGCACCTGAATTTCTCGCGCCATGACAAGTGGTTGGTCGCGTTGCGCAGCTTGTGCGAACTTGCCACCACATTCTTTTTCCTGACAGCTCTCAAGAATATGCCGCTTGCCAATGTGACGGCCATCCTTCAGGCCCTGCCACTGACTGTGACACTCGGTGCTGCGTTGGTTTTTTCGGAAAAGGTGGGCTGGCGTCGTGCCACGGCAATTGGTTTAGGGTTCATCGGGATGACGCTGATCGTAAGGCCCGGGCCGGACGGTTTTAGCCTCTATTCCATCTATGCGTTGATTGCGGTGATGTCGATCACGGCACGGGATCTAGTCACCCGTCGCATGTCCGCCAATGTGCCGTCGATGGTGGTGACATTGGCCACATCGTGTTCAATCGCCGTAGCAGCAGCAATCGCGTCGGTGTTTGAAGGATGGGTCCCGGTCTCGGTCGAGGCCGGATCTCTGGTCGTTGCGGCGGCTGTCTTTGTCTTGATGGGGTATTTTTTCAGCGTTTCGGTCATGCGACAGGGCGATGTCGGATTTAGCGCTCCTTTTCGGTATTCAAGCTTGATCTGGGCGCTGGGGTTGGGTTGGGTCCTGTTTGACGAATGGCCTGACTCTCTGACGATGCTGGGCGCGGCGCTGATCGTTGGGGCAGGGCTTTTCACCCTGTTTCGAGAGCGCGCCCGTCAGAGTGCTGAATGAACCTGCCTGACATGGCTCACGTTTATGGCAAAGCGCGTCAGAAATTCATCCTCTTGCTGCGGTGAAAGCGGGCTTAGGTTGACGTCGAGGTTTCTGGTGCGTGGCGAGTCGTTGAACCGGTTCAGGCCGCGCACCCACATCGGATCTTCGGGTCGGGTGATAACAGGCATGGCCCGGTTGATCCGGTTGTGTGTGAAGTTCATGATCGATTTTCGGATGCCGCCTTGAATGAACATTCCAAGCCCGGCCGTCATCAATGGGCGGTGTACACGGATGGCCGCAATTCCTTTGGCATCCGCGCGGGCCAGATACCCACAGTTGAAATCGATCGCGACCATGGTTCGCTTCTGAAATAGCCCGGTGCAATCACCAACGGTTCCACGCAACCGTTCGACAAAATCCACTGCCACCGCATCATCATCGTCAAGACGAAATTGCAAGCAGGGGTGATCGAGGCTGAGGCGCGCCGCATTCAGAACCTCCTGCATGACCTTTCTGTGCCGACCCGGAGGTTTGATGGCAATGCGCACCTGCTTCAGGTCAGCAGTCAGATCGTGCAGGCGCTCGAAGGCGGGTTTGGGCAGGCATTCACCGACAACGATCAGCAGGCGGAAGTCTTCGTCGGTTTGCTGCCTTAGACTGGGCAGAGCGATGGATTCAAACAGTCGGAACCGTTCTTCCAGCCGGTCAGGTTGATACAGAAACTGCCGTCGTTCTTCGACGGAGGCGTGCGCGGTTTGAAACCCCCCAATGGCGGGGTAGGAAAAGCGGCAAAGACCAAGGACTTGCATATTAACAATCCCTGACACGCGTTCTTTTCATTGTGTCCGGGTCGATAGAGAACCGCGTGCGTAAATCCTCTGTCTGTTCCGGAGTAAGCGGCAAAAGCTCACGCGTATCCTTGCGGGCGTGGTCGGAATCGTTGAACGCGTGCAGCATGCGCATCCACATCGGCGCGTCAGGGTAGCTGACCACCGGCATGAACCGCGCCAGCCTGTTGTGCAATCGGTCAAATATTGTCCGTTTACTTCCGCCTTGAACAAACATGCCCAAGCCGACCCCCAGCAATGACCGATAGACCTGCGCCACATGTATCCCATGTTTGTCACATCTGGCGACGTAGCCGTTATTGTAATCTATCGCGATGGACTCGCTCTGCCGCACCAACCCTGCATTCTCGCGCAGGGCAGAGCGCAGGCTTTCTATGAAATCGACGGAAACCGCGTCATCGTCGTCATGCCGAAACTGAATGCAGGGTTCATCCGGGTTGGTGCGGGCGGTGTTCAGAACCTCTTTCATCACCCGTTTATGATCCGCGGGGTCTCTTTCGATGATACGGATCTGTTTGATCTGGGCGGTCAGGTCCCGCAGTCGATCCGAAAAGGCTGTAGGCAGGCACGTTCCCGTTAACACCAACAACTCAAATGCTTGATCGGTTTGGGCACGAAAGCCAGGCAGGGTGATGGTTTCAAACAGGCGAAAGCGTTCCGCCATCCTGTCGGCGGCATATAGAAACCGCCTTTGATCTTCGATTGTATCCTGGTTCAGCCGAAAGCCGCCAATCGCGGGATAAGAAAAGCGGCACAGGCCAATCACTTGCATCTGTTGTCCATCGGCTGATATCCAGCACGACTATGCCCCCGCCATGAATTGGTCGCAACGGGGGCATGGCGTCTTTTTGGGGCAATCCATTACGCCCCGAACCATGCCGACCCGAAACCGCTGGCCTAGTACTGTTGACACTTGGGCCGACTCCCCCTATTACGCGCGTCATCTCGGTGCCGGGGGCCGCCCCGTAGCCGATTCCAGTAATGAACTGGTCAAGGCCCGGACAATTTTACAGTTCGCGCCCTCTGAGAAACAACCGCGACGTTCACCTCGGAATGGGAACGCTCGTGGGTTTTGCGCTTGTGGACGCATAAGTGCAGCGAATTTAGCCGCACGCAACGCGCGTGCATGTCATGTGTGTTGCAAAACGGGGAAAGAACCGGAATGCCAACTATTCAACAGCTGATCCGCAAACCGCGGCAGCCTAAAGTAAAACGCTCGAAGTCCATGCACCTGGAGCAGTGCCCGCAGAAGCGCGGCGTCTGCACCCGCGTGTATACCACCACACCGAAGAAACCGAACTCGGCTATGCGTAAGGTTGCCAAAGTGCGCCTGACCAACGGGTTCGAGGTCATCTCGTACATCCCAGGTGAAAGCCACAACCTGCAGGAACACTCGGTTGTTCTGATCCGTGGCGGTCGTGTAAAAGACCTTCCCGGTGTGCGTTATCACATCCTTCGCGGTGTTCTGGATACTCAGGGCGTCAAAGATCGTAAACAACGTCGTTCGAAATACGGCGCGAAGCGTCCCAAGTAAGAAGGAGAGGCTGATATGTCACGTCGTCACGCCGCCGAAAAACGCGAAGTCCTGCCTGACGCCAAATTTGGCGACAAGGTACTGACCAAATTCATGAACAACCTGATGATCGACGGTAAGAAGTCGGTTGCAGAGCGCATCGTCTACAACGCCTTTGACCGTGTTGAAGGCAAGATCAAGCGCGCACCTGTCGAAGTGTTCCACGAAGCGCTCGACAACATCAAACCGTCGGTCGAGGTTCGCTCGCGCCGGGTTGGTGGTGCAACCTATCAGGTCCCGGTCGAAGTGCGCCCCGAGCGCCGCGAAGCACTGGCCATCCGCTGGCTGATCACTGCTGCGCGTGGCCGTAATGAAAACACCATGGAAGAGCGCCTTGCGGGCGAGCTGCTGGACGCCGTACAGTCCCGTGGTACCGCCGTTAAAAAGCGCGAAGACACCCACAAGATGGCCGAGGCGAACAAAGCCTTCAGCCACTACCGTTGGTAATTCCAGAGGCTTATCAAAATGGCACGCGAATATACACTCAACCATTACCGTAACTTCGGTATCATGGCGCATATCGATGCAGGTAAAACCACCTGCTCAGAGCGTATCCTGTATTACACCGGCAAATCCCACAACATTGGTGAGGTGCACGATGGTGCAGCCACCATGGACTGGATGGAGCAGGAGCAGGAACGCGGCATCACCATCACCTCGGCTGCGACCACCACTTTCTGGGAACGCACCGAAGACGGTGAAACCGCTGACTCGCCCAAGCACCGCCTGAACATCATCGACACCCCCGGCCACGTTGACTTCACCATCGAAGTTGAACGCTCGCTGGCGGTTCTCGACGGTGCCGTCTGCGTTCTGGACGCAAACGCTGGTGTTGAGCCCCAGACCGAAACCGTGTGGCGTCAGGCTGACCGCTACAAGGTTCCGCGTATGGTGTTCGTCAACAAGATGGACAAGATTGGCGCGGACTTCTTCAACTGCGTTGCAATGATCGAAGATCGTACCGGCGCACGTGCTGTCCCGGTTGGTATCCCGATCGGCGCAGAAACCGAGCTGGAAGGCCTGATCGATCTGGTCACCATGGAAGAATGGCTGTGGCAGGGTGAAGACCTTGGTGCAAGCTGGGTCAAAGCACCGATCCGTGACAGCCTGAAAGACATGGCTGACGAATGGCGCGGTAAAATGGTCGAAGCGGCCGTCGAAATGGACGACGACGCAATGATGGAATACCTGGAAGGCAATGAGCCCGACGTTCCGACCCTGCGCGCCCTGCTGCGCAAAGGTACTCTGGAAATCGCGTTTGTTCCGGTTCTGGGCGGTTCCGCGTTCAAGAACAAAGGCGTTCAGCCGCTGCTTAACGCTGTGATCGACTATCTGCCCAGCCCGCTGGACGTTGTTGATTACATGGGCTTCAAACCCGGTGACGAAGAAGAAACCCGTAACATCGCCCGCCGTGCGGATGATGATATGGCGTTCTCGGGTCTGGCGTTCAAAATCATGAACGACCCCTTTGTTGGTTCGCTGACCTTTACCCGCATCTACTCAGGTACTCTGGCCAAAGGCGACACGCTTCTGAACTCGACCAAGGGTAAGAAAGAGCGTATCGGCCGGATGATGATGATGCACTCGAATGATCGTGAGGAAATCACGGAAGCATTCGCAGGTGACATTATCGCATTGGCAGGTCTGAAAGACACCACCACCGGTGACACCCTGTGTTCGACCGGCGATCCGGTGGTTCTGGAAACGATGACCTTCCCCGATCCGGTGATCGAGATCGCGGTTGAGCCGAAAACCAAGGCTGACCAGGAAAAGATGAGCCAGGGTCTGGGCCGTTTGGCTGCAGAAGACCCGTCCTTCCGCGTGGAAACTGACCTGGAATCTGGTCAGACCATCATGAAGGGCATGGGCGAACTTCACCTGGACATCCTGATTGACCGTCTCAAGCGTGAATTCAAGGTTGAAGCGAACATTGGTGCGCCGCAGGTGGCCTATCGCGAAACCATCGGTCACGAAGCCGAGATCGTTTACACCCACAAGAAACAGTCGGGTGGTTCGGGTCAGTTCGCTGAAGTGAAGATGATCATCTCGCCGACAGAGCCGGGCGAAGGCTATTCGTTCGAATCTCGCGTTGTTGGTGGTTCGGTGCCCAAGGAATATATCCCGGGTGTCGAAAAAGGTATCAGATCCGTTATGGATAGCGGTCCGCTGGCTGGCTTCCCTGTGATCGACTTCAAAGTTGCCCTGATCGAAGGTAAATACCACGACGTGGACTCCTCGGTTCTGGCGTTTGAAATCGCGGCTCGTATGGGTATGCGTGAAGGCATGCGCAAAGCTGGTGCGAAACTGCTTGAACCGATCATGAAGGTCGAAGTGATTACCCCGGAAGAGTATACCGGCGGTATCATTGGTGACCTGACATCACGTCGGGGACAGGTTTCCGGTCAGGAAAACCGTGGCAACGCCATCGCGATCGACGCGTTCGTTCCGCTGGCCAACATGTTCGGCTACATCAACACTCTGCGTTCGATGTCGTCGGGCCGTGCCCAGTTCACCATGCAGTTCGACCACTACGATCCGGTTCCGCAGAACATCTCGGACGAGATCCAGGCGAAATACGCATAAGCGAAATCGGGGAAGGGGCGTTCGACCTCTTCCCTTTCTCAATGACAGGAGGCCATCATGGCAAAGGAAAAGTTTGAGCGTAATAAGCCGCACGTCAACATCGGCACGATTGGCCACGTTGACCATGGTAAAAC